>DASZDB010000300.1:0-9859 GCA_035942495.1 Solirubrobacteraceae bacterium | reverse complement strand
CGGTAGCGCAGGGCGATCTTGCCGACGATCCGCCCCTCGGGCAGCGCCGTCGTCGCCTCGTAGGCGTCCAGGCCGTAGCGCAGCAGCGCGAGCGAGTCGGTGTTGCGCACGCGCTCGCTCGGTGCGCCGAGCACGACGCTGATCACCGTCACGCCGTCACGGCTCGCCGAACCCACGAGCACGTTGCCGGCCCGCCGCGTGTACCCGGTCTTCACGCCGTTGACGGCGTCGATGCGGCGCACGAGCAGGTTGCGGGTCAGGACGTTGCGGTCGATCGACCCACTGCGCAGCTTCGCGAACCTCAGGTCGACCGTACGGCGAAAGACCTCGTAGCGGCGCAGCCGGATCGCGAGGCGGGCGAGGTCGTTGGCGGTGGAGTAGTTCTCGGGGTCGTCGAGCCCGATGGGGTTGGCGAAGTGCGTGTCGTTCAGGCCGAGCGCCTGCGCGCGGCGGTTCATCTCCTTGACGAACTCGGCAGCCGAGCCCATCGTCCCGACGGCGAGCGTCGCGGCGGCGTCGTTGGCGCTCGGCAGCAGGGTGGCGCGCAGGAGGTCGCGGACGCTCATCCGCTCGCCGCTGCGCAGCCCGATCTGCGACTCGGCGGGCGCGGCGTCATAGTCGGCGGCGCTGAAGACGTCGTCGAGGTCGTCGCGTTCGAGCGTGACGAGGACCGTCATGAGCTTCGTCGTCGAAGCGATCTGGCGACGCTGGTCGGCGTTGTGGGCGAGCAGCACGTCGCCGGTGGAGGCCTCCATCACGATGGCGGCCTTCGCGCCCTGCAGGCGCGGCGCGTCGCGTGCCTGTGCGAGCGCGTTCGGCGCCGGCACGAGCAGCGCGAGCACCGCTGCGACCAGGGCACAGCGCAGCGTCACCGCGCGAGCTTGAGTGTCTGGCCGACCTTCAGCGCGTCGGGATCGACGCTGGGGTTGAGCTCGAGCAGCCGTTCGGCGGAGATCCCGGAGCGGTCGGCGATCGACGTGGGCGTGTCGCCCTGCTGGACCTTCACGAACCGGCCCGACGCCACCGGCACGGCCGGCGTCGGCGTCGCCGTGGACGGCTTGGCCGCTGTCGTGGTCGTCGGCGTGGCGGATCGCGCGGGGGGGGCGGACAGGTCGTCGTCGCCCCCACCGCTGGTCACGAGGACGAGGAAGGTCCCGAGGATCAGGAGCGTGAGCAGCGCGGGCAGCACATAGTGCTGAACATCGATCTCCTCCATCCCACGAAGAGGATACGGGGATGGCGCGTTCGCGTTCGGTTAATTCAGGGACCACGCGGCCTCCCGCAGGCGCTCGGCTTCGGCGCGGGCGGCGGCCGCCGGCCCGCCGCCCGTGGCGTCGCTCGCGGAGGCGATCGAGCGCGAGGCGCTGACGAGGCCGCCGGCGCGGCCGGGCGCGAACGCGGGCGCCAGGTCCTCGACGCGGCCGCCCTGCGCGCCGATGCCCGGCAGCAGAAACGGCGCGTGCGGCATGAGCTCGCGCATGCGCGCGACGTGCTCGGGCGCGGTCGCGCCCACGACGGCGCCGATGTCCGAGAGCCCGCTGGTGGCCGAGGGCGGTGAGCCGAGTTGCGCGACGATCGTGGCGAGGCGCTCCCAGACCGTCTCGCCGTCGCCGTCGCCGTCGCCGTCGTTTCCGCGTGCGAGGACGAGGTCCTCGACGTCCGCCGCGCCGGGGTTCGACGTCCGCACCAGCACGAAGACGCCGGCGCCCGCCGCCCGCGCGCCGGCCACGACCGGCTCGAGCGCGTCGATGCCGAGCAGCGGGTTGGCCGTGAACGCGTCCGCGCCGAGGCCGGCGACGTCGCCGAACGGCGTCGGCGTGCTCCCGACGAGCGCCTGCGCGTAGGCCGCCGCGGACACCGAGATGTCGCCGCGCTTGGCGTCGGCGATGACGAGCAGCCCCCGTTCGCGGGCGTACGCGACCGTGGCCGCGAGCGCCGCCCACCCGTCGCACCCGAGGCGCTCGAAGCACGCGAGCTGCGGTTTGACGGCGACGCAGGCGGGCCCGGCCGCGTCGATCAGCATGGCGCAGTGGGCGCGCACCGCGGCGGCCGCGCGATGTGCCGGCGAGCCGTCGGACGGGGCGTGTGCGACAGCGGCCGGCCACAGTTGCGCCGGGTCGGGGTCGAGCCCGAGGACGATCTGCGACGCACGCTCATCGACGAGCTCGGCAAGCCGGTCGGCGAAGGGCGCCGTCACGTCTTGAGGGCTCGAGAGAACCGCCGCACCTACCGGCGCACGGCCTGCTTGAGGTTCGAGCCGGCGGTGAACTTCGGCACGCGCGAGGCGGGGATGTCCATCGCCTCTCCGGTGCGCGGGTGCTGGCCCTGGCGCGCGGCACGCTCGGCGACGCTGAACTTGCCAAAGCCGGCAAGCGCAACCTCGCCGCCGCGGCTGAGCACGTCCTCCATCGTCTCGAGCACGGCGTCGACCGCGTCGGCGGCCTGCCGGCGGGTCAGATCGGTGCGTGCGGCGACAGCTTCGATGAGCTGGGACTTCGTCACGAGAGGTGCTCCCTTTGTACTGCAGGCGGATCAAACGGACGTTCTGAAGCTACCAGCGTGGCCGGACCCGTCGCGATCGGGCAGGATGCAGGCGTGTCCTTCAACCGCATCGCCTGGCTCATCACGGTCGCAGCCGCGCTGATCGCCGCGCTGCTGCTGTTCGTCTCCGGCTACAACGGCTACGGCGCCGTCGCGATCGCCGTCGGGGCGTCGGCGGCGATCAACCTGCTGCCCGAGAGGACGCGGCCGCCCGGCCCGCCGCCGGCCTGACCACGCGGCGGGCGTCCGCGGCCGACGCGCTCGCTCACGCCCGCCGGATCTCGGTGCCCGGGTGGACGCTGCCCTCGGGCTCGAGGTGGATGAGCACATCGGCGCTGCGCAGGCGCGCGCGGATGGCGTCCTGCAGCTCGTGTGCGGTGGCGTGGGCGTCCTCGAGGGTCGTACCGCCGGCGAACTGGATGTGCAGGTCGACGTAGCGCCGTGACCCCGCGCGCCGGGCGCGCAGCTTGTGAAAGCCGACGACGCCGCGCGGACCGAACTGCTCGATCGCACCGCGCACCGCGTCGAGCTCCGCGGCCGGCAGCGCCTCGTCGACGAGCACACGCGAGGCACGCGCCAGCAGGCGCACGCCCGCGGCGACGATCGCCGCGGCGACGACGAGCGCGATCACCGGGTCCAGCCACGTGATGCCCGTCATCTGCACGACGACGAGGCCCACGAGGACGGCCCCAGAGGTGGCCGCGTCCGTGCGCAGGTGCGCCGCGTCGCCCTCGAGCGCCGGCGAATCGGTCTCGCGCGCGCGTCTGGCGAGCACGGTGGAGACGACGATGTTGGCGACCATCGAGAACGCGATCACCCCGATGCCGATGCCCAGCGAGTGGACCTCGGGACCGTTGGCCAGGCTGCGCACCGCCGCGTAGATGATCACGCCCGAGCCGACGAGGATCAGCATGGCCTCGATCGCCGCCGCGAGGTTCTCGATCTTGTCGTGGCCGTAGGGATGCTCCGCGTCGGCCGGCTTGTCCGCCTCGCGGACCGAGAAGTACGCGACGACCGACGCGACGAGGTCGATCGACGAGTGCATCGCCTCGGTGAGGATCGCCACCGAGCCCGTGATCGCGCCGGCCGCGACCTTCAACGCGATGAGCACCGAATTCGAGACGATCGACAGCCCGGCGGCGCGCGTCTTCACCGACCCGCCGCGATGGTCCCTGGCTGCCGGCGCGATGAGTGGACCGGCCATCGCGGTCAGTCCGCCAGCCGGGCCAGCAGCGCGCGCGCGGCGCGGCCGCGGTGGCTGATCGCGTCCTTCTCCGCGGGATCGAGCTCGGCCATCGTCCGTCCGTCCGCGACGTCGTCGGGCAGGAACGCCGGGTCGTACCCGAAGCCGCCGTCGCCACGCGGCTGCTGTGCGAGCGTGCCGGTGCAGCGGCCCTCGACGACCAACTCGCCGCCCGTCTCGCCGACGTAGGCCAGCGCGCAGACGTACGCGAGGGCGGATCCCGCAGGCGCCTCGCGCAGCAGCTTCGCGAGGTTCTCCTCGTCGGTGGCGTCCTCGCCCGCGTAGCGCGCCGAGCGCACGCCGGGCGCGCCGGCGAGCGCCGTCGCCTGGATCCCGGAGTCGTCGGCGATCGCCGGCAGACCGGTCGCGGCGGCCGCCGCGCGCGCCTTGCCGAGGGCGTTACCGGCGAACGTGTCGGCGGTCTCCGGCGGGAGATCGACGTTGTCGGGCAACGGGATGATCTCGTGCGCGGCCAGAAGCGTCCTGAACTCGCGGACCTTGTGCGCGTTGCGGGTCGCGAGGACGAGCCTCACATCACTGCCTGCGCCTGCACGCTGCGCAGGTGCTCGATGCCGCCGCCGGCGAGCGCGAGCAGGTCGTCGAGGTGCGCGCGCGACAGCGGCGTGCGCTCGGCGGTGGCCTGGACCTCGATCAGCCCGCCCTCGCCGGTCATCACGACGTTCGCGTCCACCTCGGCCGTGGAGTCCTCGGAGTAGTCGAGATCGAGCAGCGGCACGCCGCCGACGATCCCGCAGGAGATCGCCGCGACGCTGCCGGTCAGCGGCGAGCGGGCGATCTTCTCCTCCGCCAGCAGCCGGCGGACGGCGAGGTCGAGGGCGACGAAGGCACCGGTGATCGACGCGCAGCGGGTGCCGCCGTCGGCGGTCAGCACGTCACAGTCGAGGTAGATCGTGCGCTCACCGAGCGCCTCGAAGTCGATGACGCCGCGAATCGAGCGGCCGATCAGGCGCTGGATCTCGACGCTGCGCCCGTCGAGCTTGCCCTTGGAGATGTCGCGCGCCTTGCGGTCGCCGGTCGACGCGGGCAGCATCCCGTACTCGGCCGTGACCCAGCCGCGGCCCTGGCCGGACATCCAGCGGGGGACGGATTCCTGCACGGACGCCGTGCAGATCACGCGGGTCTCGCCCTGCGTGATGAGCGCCGAGCCCGTGGCGGGCTTGACGAACCCGGGCTCGATCTTCGTCGGGCGCAGGTCGTTCGGCGCGCGGTCATACGAGCGGACGGGAGCGGCGGCGGTCGTCATGCGGGTACCTCGATTGGAAGAGAGATCTGGTCGACCGTGCCCATCGGCAGCTGCAGGAAGCGCGAGCCGACGCGGGCGAACGCGGTGGCGTCGCCGGTGCACAGGAAGCTGTAGCGGCCCTCGCCGGTGCTCGGCGTCGCGAGGTCGCGCGCGTCGAGCGCGTGCTGGACGCGTCGCGCAATCGCGGTGCCCGACGTGATCAGCGTGACCTGGGGCCCAAGCAGGCGTTGCAGCAGCGATCCGACGAACGGATAGTGCGTGCATCCGAGGATCGCGGTGTCGACCTGTGCGTCGCGCAGCGGCGCGCAGTACTCGCGGGCGAGCGCGACGTCCTCCTCGGTGATCGGCGCGCCGTCCTGGGAGATCCGCGCGAGCTGCGGGCAGGCGACGCTCGTCAGCCGCACGAGCGGGTCGGCGGCCAGCACGGCGCGCTCGTAGGCGCCGCTGGCGACGGTCGCCGCGGTCGCGAGCACGCCGATGCGGCCGTTGCGCGTCTGCGCGACGGCAAGGTTCGATTCCGGCCCGACGACGCCGATGACGTCGACGCCCCAGCCGCTCTCGGCGACGTGCGCCGTGACGTCGGCCAGCGCGCTCGAGGTCGCCGAGTTGCACGCGACGACGATGAGCTTTGCGCCGCGCTCGAGCAGCGCGACCGCGATCTGCCGGCTGAACTTCCGCAGCTCGTCGGGCGAGCGGTCGCCGTAGGGAAAGCGCGCCGAGTCGCCGAGGTACAGGAAGTCCTCCTGCGGCAGCTCGACGAGCAGCTCGTGCAGGACCGTCAGGCCGCCGACGCCCGAGTCGAAGACGCCGATCGGCGCCGTGCGCTGCGGGGCGGGGGGCACGGGCGCCATGTTAGGCGCCCTATGGCCCGCCCCGGCTACCTGCGGGTGCCGATCGACTCGATCGTCTCCTTGAGCTTCGTCGCGATCTCCTGCGCCAGCCCGCCGCCGTCCCGCATGCCGCGCGCGGCGATGACGACTCCCGTCAGCAGCCCCGCAAGCAGCAGGATGAGCCCGACGTACTCGACGGTTCCCTGCCCTGACTCCCCGCGCGCGATGCGAGCGAGGTTTGCGTGGATCCAGCCCATCGTGCGATACGGCATCTACGGCCTCCAGGGGATGTGGTGTGCCGCATGGATGCTGCGCTCGATCGCGTGACGGATCTACGCGCGTCCGTGACAAGTCTGCGGGGAAGTCGTGCCGACGCTGTTGAATGACCGCAACCCCCGATGCCCGAGCTTGTCGTCATCGATATGACCCCCCGTCCCCCGGCGGGCGCGCGTTCTATACTCGCCCGCCGAGGCGCCGGCCACGCGACCCGCGGCGCCCCTCAGACATGACCGGACCGATGCAGCGCATCTTCCGCCGCCGCGCCTCCGGCCCAGCTCGCCGCAGCCGCCCCGGCTTCCTCAGCCGACTTCCGTCGGGTCTGGTTGGCAGGCGCTCGGGCGCCGACAGGCTGCCGTGGGGCAAGGCCGCGGCGGCCCGCGGCGCCGCACCCGCGACGGCGCCGCGTACGCCGCCGGCGGCCGCTGCGCCCGCCGCGCAGCCGCAGACGCAGGTCGTCGTCCAGGAGCTACCGACGGGCGCGGGCGCGCAGGGCACGAGCTTCCGCGACCGCGGCCGGCTGCGCCGCCGCCTGCGCTTCCTGCGCCGCACCCGCGAGCTCGCGTTTCGCGACATCGGCGGGCTGATCTTCGACATGCGCCGCTTCGGACGCGATCGCCCGGACCTCGTCGAGGCGAAGATCAGCGCGCTTGCGGCGGTCGACCAGGAGCTGCGCGCGCTCGAGCGCATCCTCGACGACCGGCGCCCGATCCACGAGCTGCGCGAGCCCGGCATCACGTCCTGCCCGCGCTGCGGCGCGCTGCACTCCAGCGAGTCGAACTTCTGCCCGAACTGCGGGCTGCAGATCGGCGGCCCGCGGGCGATGGGCGAGGTCGGGGGCGCGATCGCCGCGCCGCCCCAGCCGCCCCCGCTGCAGGCGCCACCGCCCGCCGCGGTCGCCGCTCCGCCACCGGCCCCGGCGACCCCGTCGTCGCAGCCGACCCAGGCGATGCGGCCCCCGCGGCCGCGCGACGACGGCTCGTGAGCACCCAGCCGCCGCCCGCCGGTCCTCCCCCTGTGCAGCTTCCCGAGCCCGGCGCCATGCCGTGCCCGCGCTGCTCGTCGCCGATCGGCCCCGAGCAGGACTGGTGCCTGGAGTGCGGCGCGCCCGCCCGCACCCGGCTGGCGCCGACGCCGAACTGGCAGCTGCCGACGGTCGCCATCGGCACGATCATCGCGATCGCGGGCGCGCTGCTGGCGTTCGCGTTCGTGAAGCTGACCAACGACGACGACGTCCCCGCGGCGGGAACGACGCCGACCGCCGTGGTCCCGACCGCGCCACCCGCGGTCATCACGCCACCCCCGGCCGTCACGACCACACCGACGGCGACGACGACGGCTCCGGCGCAGCCGGCGGCACCGGCGACGAGCGTGCCCGGGCAGACGGTTCCGACGCCGGGCGCGTCGACGACCCCGAGCCCGACGACGCCGACGCCGCCCCCGCCGACGCGCACCGGGGCGGCTGCGCCGCCTTAATCGACGCTGCGTGCTGACTTGACCCCGCCATGCGGGGTCAACTCAGCACGACCGCGCGCCCGAGCCGCGCAGCGCGTCCCGGCGCCGCTACGCCAGCGCCGGCCAGTACGCCGCGAGCCGCTCCTGCGCGTCCGCCGCCAACGGATCGAGCGCCACCTCCGGCACCGGCGGCGCCTCGTCCGCGCCGAGCGCCTCCAGCGTCGCCACCACCGACCGTGACAGCGCCGCCAGGTCGTAGCCGCCCTCGAGCACGAGCCCGAGCGGAACCGCGAGCTCGTCCGCCGCCGCGCGCATGAGCGCGGCCATCCCGGCGAAGCCGTCGTCGGTCACGCGGCAGCCGGCGAGGGGGTCCTCGGCATGGGCGTCGTAGCCCGCCGACAGCAGCAGCAGGTCAGGGGCGAACTCCCGCGCGAGCGGGCGCACCACGTGCTCGACGTGCGAGAGGAAGACCTCGTCGCCCGAGCCGCCCGGCACCGGCAGGTTCACCGTGTAGCCCTCGCCCGCCCCACGGCCGACGTCGGACGCCCGGCCCGTGCCCGGATACAGCGGCGACTGGTGGACCGAGCAGAACAGCACGTCGTCGCGGTCGCGGAAGATGGCGTTCGTCCCGTTGCCGTGGTGGACGTCCCAGTCGAAGATCAGCACGCGCCGCGCGCCATGCGCCTCCAGCGCGTGGGCGGCACCGATGGCGACGTTGCCGAACAGGCAGAAGCCCATCGCCTGCGCCGGCTCGGCGTGATGGCCCGGCGGCCGGTGCAGCGACGCCGCGCAGCGAACGCCGTCGCCGAGCAGCGCATCGACCATCGCGACCGCCCCACCCGCCGCGTGCAGCGCCGCCTCGAACGAGCCCTCGCTGACGAGCGTGTCCATGTCGATCATCCCGCCGCCGCGGCGACAGAGCGCCTCGATGCGGTCGACGTGGCGCGCCGGATGCACGCGCTCGATCTGCTCGCGCGTCGCGGCCGGCGACTCCCGCACGTCCCAGCCCAGCCAGTCGCGCTCGCTCAGCGCGCGCTCGATCGCGACGATCCGCCGGGCGTTCTCCGGATGCGCCCCGGTGTCGGGCTCGAGCGACGACGGATGGCGAAACAGGACCGAAACGGTCATCCGGATACGGTACCCGGCGCGTGGCCGACGAACCGGTGATGAGCAGCGACCTCGCGGTCGTCGGCGCCGGCGCTGCCGGGCTGTACGCGGCGCTCAGCGCAGCCGCCGCGGGCGGCCGCGTCGTGCTCGTCTCGGCGACGCCGCTGGCGCAGACCGCGAGCTACTGGGCGCAGGGCGGGATCGCCGCCGCGCTTGCCGTCGAGGACTCCTTCAGCCGTCACCTCGCCGACACGGAGGTGGCGGGACGCGATCTCGTCAGGCGATCCGCCGCGCAGGTGCTCGTCCACGAGGCGCCCGCGCGCGTGCGCGACCTCGAGCAGCTCGGCGTCAGATTCGACGCCGACCGCCGCGGCGTGCTCGCGCTCGGCCTGGAGGGCGGGCACTCCGTGCGCCGTGTCGTGCACGCCGGCGGCAGCGCGACGGGCCGGCGCGTCGTGCGCCAGCTCTCGGCGCTCGTCGTCGACGAGCCGCTCATCGAGGTGCTCGAGGGCGCGCGGGCGGCCAGTGCCTGGATGCAGGACGGCCGCTGCGCGGGCGTCGTGCTCGAGGACGGCCGCGCGATCTGCGCTCGCGCGACGATCCTCGCCACCGGCGGCGCGGCCGCGCTGTGGTCGCGCACGACGAACCCGCCAGGCTCGCTGGGCATCGGGATGTCGATTGCCCACGCCTCCGGCGCGCAGCTCGCCGACCTCGAGTTCCTGCAGTTTCACCCGACGGCCGTCGTCGGAGTCGCCGGGCGCGAGGGCTTCCTCGTGACGGAGGCGATCCGCGGCGAGGGCGCGACGCTGCACGGCCCCGCCGGCGAGCGCTTCGTCGAAGAGCTCGCGCCGCGCGACGAGGTTTCGCGCGCGATCGCCGCGCTGCTGCAAGACACCGGCGCGACCTCCGTCGGCCTCGACATGACGGGCGTCGACCCGGCGCTGTTTCCCAACGTGGTCGCGGCGCTGCAGGAGGCCGGGCTGGATCCGGCGAGCGAGCGGATCCCGGTCTCGCCCGCGTCGCACTACATGATGGGCGGCGTCGTCACCGACCTGCACGGCCGCAGCACGGTCGGCGGCCTCCTCGCCGTCGGCGAGACCGCCTGCACCGGCCTGCACGGCGCCAACCGCCTGGCCTCGAACT
>DASZDB010000299.1:0-1715 GCA_035942495.1 Solirubrobacteraceae bacterium | reverse complement strand
GTCGAGCACCATCTCGCGCCCCTGGAACTCGCCGACGACCGCCGCGGTGAGGTCGTCGGCGGTCGGCCCCAGGCCGCCGCTCGTGCAGATCAGCTCGCAGCCCTCGGCGGCGAGGAAGCGCAGCGCGCGCAGGATCTCGTCCGGGCGGTCGCCGACGACCGCGGTCGCGATCGGATCGGCGCCGAGCGCCAGCAGCTGCTCCGACAGCCAGGGGCCGTTGCGGTCCAGGACGCGGCCGGTCAGCACCTCGGTGCCGGTGACGACGATGCCGGCGCGGACGCTCATCGCGCGCCGCTCACGGCACGCAGACGGGGCGCTCGCGCGCCGACAGCGCCTGGCGGCCCTGGCGCGGCGTGATCTCCAGGCCGATCGGCTGGGACGACGCTGGGACGCGGCGCGTCTTGCCGTTGATGCGCAGGCGGGCGGAGTTGTTGCCGAGCGTCAGGCGAAAGCGCCGGGAGCGAAACGTCGGGGTGCGCTGGCCGGCCTCCAGCGTCTGGCCGTTGATCAGCGTCCTGTCGCCCGCCTTCAGGCACACGTTGACGGCGCCGGTGGCCTCGATCCGCAACCGTACCCGCGTCGGGCGCGCGCGCCGCGCCGGGGGCGGGGTCGCCGCGGGGCGCTCGCTCGTCGCGGTCGTGGGCGGGGGCGGCGTGGCCGCCGTGCCTGGGTCGTCCTCGCCGGAGTTGCCCAGCAGATACAGGGCGAACACGAGCCCGGCGATGATCACCGCGACGAAGAACCACGGCGGCAGGATCGGTTTCTGACGCCGGCGCTCCCGGCCGGGGGCGGCGGCGTTGATCGGCTGCAGCTCGACTTCGCTGAGGCGCTCGTGGCGCAGCTTGTACTCGTCGACGAGCAGCTTGGCGTCGAGATCGAGCGCCTCGGCGTACGTGCGTAGGAAGCTCTTGACGTACGTCGGCCCCGGCAGCAGGTCCCATTCCTCGTTCTCGAGCGCCCGCAGGTACTTCGCGCGAATCTTCGTCTGCGCCTCGACCTCCGAGATGTCGATCCGCGCGCGCATCCGCGCCTCGCGCAGCGATTCGCCGATGTCAGGCATCAGTGGCCACCCACCGGCCAGAGGCTACTCGCGGACCGGAGCGGGCTCGGTCGGCTCTGGGTCGAGCTCGCCGGCCTCGGTCCCTGGCGCGCCGCCGCTGATCCCGACGCGCTCGCGCAGGTTGGCGATCACGCGCTCGACGTCGCCCGCCCCGACGAGCACCTGGCGCGGCTTGGAGCCTTCGTAGCCGGAGATGACGCCGCGCCGCTCGAGCATGTCGATGAGCCGCCCCGCACGCGTGTAGCCCAGGCGCAGGCGACGCTGGAGCATCGAAGTGGAGGCCGTCCCCATCTCGACGCAGAGCCGGATCGCGTCCTCGAGCAGCGGGTCCTCGTCGGGGCTGAAGCCCTCGTCCGGGCCGGCGTCGGGCGCCTCCTCCGCGATCACCTCGTCGAGCAGGTCCTCGCGCATCTCGGGCTCGCCCTGCTTGCGCCAGAACGTCGTGAGCGCCTCGATCTGCGGCTCGTCGATGTAGGCGCCCTGGATGCGCTGCAGCCGCGACGAGCCGACGGGGGAGAAGAGCATGTCGCCCTGGCCGAGCAGCGACTCGGCGCCGTTGACGTCGAGGATCACCCGCGAGTCGGTCTGCGAGGAGACGCTGAAGGCGATCCGCGACGGGACGTTGGCCTTGATCATCCCGGTGATGACGTCCACG
>DASZDB010000298.1:0-4048 GCA_035942495.1 Solirubrobacteraceae bacterium | reverse complement strand
ACGCTGAACGCACGGACGTTCGCGCTCGCCCAGCAGGCCGAGGGCACCGCCCTCATGATGAACATCTGCTCGACGTGCCAGGGCGCGCAGTCGGAGTGCCAGGAACGCCTGGACGCCAGCGCCGACTACCGCGCGCAGATCAACGAGACGCTCGCGGCCGAGGGGCTGTCGTACGAGAAGGGCCTGACGAACAAGAACTTCCTCTGGCTGCTCGTCGAGGAGATCGGGTTGGAGGACCTGGGCGCGCGCGTCGTGCGGCCGCTGACCGATCTGCGCGTCGGCCCGTTCTACGGCTGCTACATCGTGCGTCCCGCCGGCCGCGTCGGCATCGACGACTCGCACCCGCGCGACACCTACCTCGGGCAGGTCATCGAGGCGCTCGGCGGGACCGTCACCGACTACGCCGGCTCGCACAAGTGCTGCGGCTTTCCGATCATCACGATGAACAAGGACGCGTCGCTCAAGCAGGCGGGCCGCCATCTCGGCGACGCCGCGGACGCCGGCGCGGACTGCCTCGTGACGCCGTGCCCGCTGTGTCATCTGAACCTCGACCTGCAGCAGCCGCTGGCGGCGCGGGCGGTCGGGCGCGACCTGGAGATGCCGGTGCTGCACCTGCCACAGCTCGTCGGGCTCGCGCTCGGGCTTGCGCCGGCGGAGCTCGGCCTCGGGCGCCACGTCGTGAAGCCGACGTCGATCATCGACTGGACGACGTCGGTCGTCGGCCAAGTGGGCGATGTCGCCGCCGCGGGCGGGTAGCGGTCGCAAACCGCTGGGACGACTCGCCGACGCGCTGCGCCGGCGCCTGAACGCTGATCGCGCGGCGCCGCCCGCCACGGTGCCGGGACTCGGCTCGGGGGAGGAGACGGCGCTGTCGGCGGCGGCGCGGCCGGAGGCGGACGAGCGCGCGGCCGAGCCAGAGGCGCCGCTCGCCGTGGAGCCCGAGCGTGCCGTGACGGCGGACGAGCCGGTGCCGGTGGCCGATGCCATGCCGGACGCCGACAGCCACGCCAAGCCAGATGAGTCCGACGCCCGGTTCGACGCGGCGCGCGACAGGCTGCGGTCCACGATCAAGCCTCCGTCGGACGCCGACTGACGCTGCTTGATCGGGAGGGGACCGAGAGGAAATCATGCGAAGGCCCGGATCGGGCCCCTCCCCGTCAACACGGACGCAAAAAAGGGGCCCCCCTGTAGGCCCCTTCCTCGCTGTACCCCCTCTTCCGTCCCGTGGAAGTCTGTGTCTCCGCGCGCTCCGTGTAAGGATCGTGGCCGATGGCGGCTGCGCGCTCTTCCCCCGCGGCGGGTGATCTTCGGGGGACGAGTCCTCACCCCGGCGCGCCGGCGATCTTCGGGAGGGTCCTCACCCTTGCGCGACGATCTGCCGATACGGGCACGTATGGACGAGCGTGGCCCGGTCACAGTGCTGCTCGCGCGGTTCGAGGATCTCGTCGGTGCGGGGTTGCGCAGCCTCATCGCCGAGGATCAGAGCCTGCGGGTCGTCGCCGCCGACGTGCCGCTCGCCGAGCTTCCCGCCGCCATCGCCCAGCACGCGCCGCGCGTCGCGCTCGTGAACTTCGGCACGCTGCGGTCCGCATCTGAGATCAGGCGCCTGAACGCCGACCACCCGGCGACCCGGCTCGTCGTGCTTGCCAACCACCCGACGCCGGGCGAGTGCGCCCAACTCCTCGCGCTCGGCGCCACCGCCTGCCTGGGCAAGCGCGTCCAGGGCCGCGACGTCCTGAACACGATCCACCTCGCGTCGCGCGGGCTGCACGTGCTCCCGCACACGACACCCGCGACAGCCGGAGGCCCGCTGCTGCCCGACGTCCTCACGCCGCGCGAGGCAGAGGTGCTCGACCAGCTTCAGCTCGGCCGCTCCAACGCCGAGATCGCGTTCGCGCTCTCCGTGAGCATCGAGACCGTCCGCACGCACGCCCGCAGCGTCTTTCGCAAGCTCGGCGTCAAGGGGCGGCGCGAGCTGGTCCGCGGCGCGGGCGACAGGCGCTAGTACCAGCCGTTGTATGACAGCGGCACCCGCGCCGCAAGTGCAGCAACCGTGGGCGAGTTGTGTTTGCGCCCAAAGCTGCTTAGGTTCGCCTAATTAGGTCTTCCTAACTGTCGAGGTTCGGCGGTGGAAGGCCTTTCACGCGATCCAGGGGGATGACGATGTTGCGATGGATCGCCGCTGCTGCGGCGAGCGGGCTACTGCTGGCCGGATGCGGTTCCGAAGATGACGACGCGACGGCGGACAAGCCGGCTGCGGCAACGGCGAAGACCGCCGCTGCGACGACCTACACGCCGACGTCCGACGTGAGCGGCAACGCGGCTGTCGGCAAGGACGTGGCGGCGATTCGCGCGCTGCTCGAGCCCACCGCGGCCGGTGCGAGGCCCGACTTCAAGGCGGCTGGCGTCATCTGGTCGAAGGGCAAGAACTCCGTGAAGGACGATGGCACGAATCGCACGCTCGCGAGCTTCGTCGAGGAGCATCCGGTGCTCGGGCACGTCAACGCGGCGATCGCCGGCACCGGCATCGCCAAGGGCCTCGCGGACGAGCAGCGCGTCGAGATGATCGACAAGGGCATGATCGCAACGCTGAAGGTCCACGCGCTCGACGAGTTTGGTGGCGCGAAGGAGAAGCTCGAGGCCGGCGAGCTCGACCCACAGGAGGGGGCGGTGCACAACGTCGACGAGGTCTGGGCGTACTTCGACGCCGAGGGCGAGGGCGTCGTCGCCACCGCGACCAAGCGCGCGAAGGACTTCGGCCTGGCCGAGCATGCGCTCGGCAACGACGTCATCGCCGCCGTCGTCGCGGCGCGCGACGCCGTCGAGGCCAAGGACCCGGCGGCGCTCGATAGCGCCGCCGAGGACGCGCGCGGCGCGATGAACCGGGTCTTTGCCCTGGCGGTCAAGAAGTACGCCGTCGAGGCCGGCAAGGACGACGCGAAGGCGCGTTCGGAAGGTCTCGCGTTCTCGTGGGGGCTGATCGGGGAGCTCTCCGCCGCCGACCAGAAGACGATCGAGGCGGCGTTCGCCGAGGACGCCGGCGCGGGGGCGGCGAAGACCGTCGCCGACACGCTCGACGGGGCCACGGACAAGCTCGGGATCGACGGGCCGCTGCCGGCGTATCCGGCGGCCTGAACCGAACACCGAGGTGGGGCACGCGGCGCCCGCCCGCGCTAAGCCCGCGGGCGTGCCGCCCTGCGCGAACGCGAGCGCCTCCGCCGTCCGCGCGACGAGGGCGTGCGACTCCTTCGTGAGCTCGCGCCACGTGGTCCTCAGCACGACGTAGCGCCCGCGCTGCAGCGCGGCCGTCTTGCGGCGATCGCGCTCCTGCGCGGACTTCGTGGCATGAAAGGCGTAGGAGTCGAACTCCAGGACGACGCGCTGGTCGCGCCAGAGCGCGTCGACCTCGAAGCCTTCCGCGTACGTGTTGAACTGCGGCCGCGGAAGTCGCGCCGCGCGCATGAGCGCGACGACGCGCCGCTCGGCCCACGAGCGCGTGAAGGCGGGCTCCTCGAGCAGCGCCCGCAGCGCGCGAACGCCGGCGCGCGCGCCGGCGCGCTCGATCGTCTGCTCGATATCGCGCTTCGTGACGAGGCGCTTGACCTGCGCCTGCTCGACAGCGTCGCCAAGCTCGCGCCCGGTGAGCCGCGGCGCGATCTCCAGCAGCGCGCGGGCGGGCGAGCTCACCGGTATGCGTCGCACGAAGCGTCGTTCGCGCGGAGGGAGCGGGCTCTCGTGGGTTCGGATGCCGCGCACCCGGACGCGGCGGCCCGGGACGGTGACGTCGAGCGCGCCCCGTGGATGAGGTCGGAATCCGTGCAGCGCCGCGGAGGCATCGTGCGTGAGCGACGCATCCGTGCCGCACGCGAGCACGGCGGCGTGGGCCCGAGCGAACAGCGCAACGTCGGGTGCGCCCCAGAGATAGACGCCGCGATGGATCGCGTGCAGGACGCCGCGGCTCATCCGGTGTGCGACGGCGCCACGCCCGACGCCGAGCGTCGCGAGTTGAAACGACGTGACGACGCCGTGCTGTCGCGCCGCCACCCGC
>DASZDB010000297.1:0-4122 GCA_035942495.1 Solirubrobacteraceae bacterium | reverse complement strand
CCGGGTGAGCCGCAGGCGGGGCGGGCGCCGGCGACGGAGCGACAGCGCGAGCCGGAGCCACCGGGGCGGCGGCCTGCTCACCGTCCCACATCCGGCCGTAGTGCTCGACGGTCGCGCGCCGAACCGCCGCGGCATCGCCGCCGAGCGCGGTGACCGGGGCGGCCTCGACGAGCCCGCGGATGATCCGCGGCACGAGCGCGGAATGAAGCGGCGCCGTCGCCGCCGTCTCGAGCGCCGCCTGCGCCGCCGCCTCCTGGACCGGCGAGGGGTCGACCCGCGCGACGCGCCGCACCGCATCGGCGGCGCACGACACCAGCAGCTTCTCGAGCTGCGCCGGTTCCTCGTCGGCGTGCTCGAGCACGCCGCGACGGAAGGTGACCAGCGCAGTCACCACCGTTTCCGCGACGCGCGCACGCACGCCGACCGTCGCGCAGTACGCGAGGACGGCCGAGCCGCCCGCCGCGCAGAGGGCGGCCAGGGACTCGGGCTCGCCCTCGATGATTCCCTCGATCGGGACGGGCTCGTCCATCCAGCTGCCGACTCAGCTCTCGCCGTAGTAGGCGTGCGAGTAGTAGCCGTAGTCGTGCTCGCGACCGGGCTTGAGGCCGGTGACCACGATCCCCGTCGTCCGCTCCGGCAGACGCGCGAGCGCGTCCTTGACCGCGCGCGCCTCGTCGCGCGTCGTCTGGTCGGCGCGGACGCAGAGCAGCACGCAGTGAACGAGCGGCAGGATCTCCAGCGTGTCGGAGACCGACAGCAGCGGGGGCGTGTCGAGGACAACGGTGTCGTATGCGGCGCCGACCTGTGCGAGGAAGTCGCGGAAGCGCTTTGAGCCGAGCAGCTCCGCCGGACGCACGGACTGCGAGCCGGCCGCGATGACCACGAGCTTGCCGGCAGTGAGCTTCGGGCCGTCACCGTCACCGTCAGCGCCCGCGCCTCCGTGCGCCGAGATATCGCTCTCCGCCAACGTGACGATCTGGAGGATCTCACCGGCGGACACCTGGCCGGCGAGGTAGTCGCTGAGCCCCGGGCGGCGCCTGACCGACAACCGCTCCGGAAGCGACGGCCGCCGCAGGTCGCACTCCACGAGCAGCGTGCGCCGGCCCGCCGCGGCGTAGGCGGCCGCCAGCGACGCGGCCACCGTGGACTTGCCCTCCTCGGGCAGCGGGCTGGTCACCGCGATCAACTTGATCGGGTGATCGACATCGAGAAACTCGACGTTCTTGCGCAGGATCCGGAAGCTCTCGACGTCCTGATCGGTCATCGGGCCGCGCCCGTTCGGCACGTACGCGGCGTTGCCGAGCGCCTCGATGCGCACCATGCCCACGACGGGAAGGTCGAGCGTCTCCTTGATCTGCGAGGAGTCGCGCAGCCGGCGATCGAGCGCGTTGCGCACGAAGGCCGCCGCGATGCCGAGCAGCAGGCCGAGCAGCCCTCCGAGAGCGCCGCTGCGCAGCGGCTTCGGTGAGATCGGCGCCGCCGGCACCGACGCGCTGTACGCAAGCCGCGCCGGGCTGGCGTTGAGGCTCAGCGACCGCAGCGTGGAGATCCGGTCCAGCAGATTGGCCGCCGCGAGCTCGGTGCGGCTGCCCGACCGGCCTTCAGGGCGCAGCTGCTCGTACTGGCTCTCGAGACGCTCGGCCGCGCGCGCGTAGCGCTCGCGCTCCTGGTTCTTCTGGATCGTCACGGCTCCCCGCGCGACCTCGTTGGCCAGGGCCGCTGCGAGGTGCCTGTCGTCGGCCCGCGCAGTCACGCTGACGAGGGCGCTCGACGGGTCGACGCTCGTCTCGAGCATCGGGCGCAGCTCGCCGATCGTGCGGTCGCTGCGCAGACGCCCGCGCACCCGCTGCAGCACCTCGGCCGAAAGCATCGTGGCGGCGCCCGCGGCGGCGAGCTGGGCGCCGGTCTGGCTGGGGGCGGCGTTCACACCGGCGACCGCATTGCTGCGGCTCTCCGCCTGGAAGGTCACTCGCGCGGTCGCGGCGTACTCCCGCTCCCGTGACAGCGCCCACCCGGCGGCGATCGCGGCGCACAGCAACGTCAGGACGACGATCGACCCGCGGGCCTTGCGCAGCACGCGCAGCAAGTCGCGTAGGGATACGTGGCGCGTGTCGGTCATCTCCGGGTCCAGGTTCGATCCCCCGAAGTAGTGTGACGGACCGCGCCGACGCCGACGGCGCGGTCCGAGCTCCTCAAGCCGCATCCCGGCCGCGGCCAACGTGTTGCGGTGGTGAAGACCGCCCACGACGCAAAGGGAAGCTCACATGACCAGTCGTACGCCGCTCATCCTCACGCTGGCCGCGGCCATCGTGCTGACCGCTCCGCTGGCGATCGCCGGCACCGGCGACAACATCCGTGAAGGCGTGCGCAACCCCTCCGGGGGCGGTGCGGCCTCCAAGGAGACGCAGATCATCGCGCGGACCGGCAAGGACACGTACGGCACGCGCCAGTCCAACCTCGGGGACGGCGGCGGCGCGATCTACGGCTGTCGCTCATCGCTTGATACGAGCTCGGCGGCCGCCATCGCCGACCCCGCCAAGAGCACCCCGTGCGTGCGCGTCAACAACCTGCGCGGCGGCAAGGCGTTTGACCTCCAGACGAACACCGGCCGGCTCATCGGGGTCATGCAGGCCGGTCAGAGCCTGGGCACGCCGAAGCCGGACGTCGCCCCGTTCATCACGAACGCCACCGGCGTCGCGGTGGGGCTGAACGCCGATCGCGTCGACGGCCTCAACGCCGCCGACATCATCGCCCAGGCCGCCGCGGCCGGCGGCGGCGGGGGCGGCGCCGGCGCCTGCCCGGCGAACACGATCCTGACGGGCGGAGCCTGCATCGAGAACGCCCCGCGCGCGGCGGCAGACTACGCCGCAGCGTCGGCGGCCTGCGGCCAGGCCGGACGTCGCCTCGTCCCGCCCGACGTGCTGCTGCACGCGCGCACGCTCGAGGGCATCGCCCTCAGCGGCGCCGAGATGAGCAACGACATCTCCGGCGTCACGGTCGGGACACTGGCGCTCAACGGCGCCGTGACGCAGGGCTACGTGACGGTGAGCGACAACGGCACGGTCGGCACGAACGGGCTGGGGGATGCCGCGCCGTTTCGCTGCATCACCGGGTAGCGCACCCGGCCAATGTAGAGCGGCGAGCCCGACGCAGGAGGCCGCTGCCGATCGGCTCTCCGCTCCCCTGGCCGGACGGCACGGCGCCCACGCGGCCGCCGCCGAAGGTGCGCGGCGGCCGCGACCGGCCGGTCTACCGGTCGGGCAGCACCTGGTAGGAGCGCATCTCGCCGTTCATGAGCAACGCCTGGTAACCGGTGAACTGGACGTAGGACTGCACCGTGCTGCAGCGGTTGCGGATCTGTGAGAGGACACCGCCCGGCAGCTGCGACTTGACGCCCCAGCGCCCGGACCGGATCGTCGCTTGCCGCTCCACCGAGCCGATCGACCCGTCGTCGCCGTTGACCCATTCGAGCTGCACGCGCACTTGGCCCTTCGCGCGCCGCGTGATGGCGCCGGCCGCGTCGAGCTGGCCGGTCGGGCTGATGGTCGGGCGTCGCGACGACAGCCTTGCCGCCCGCTCGCCGGCGCGCAGGCGCAGCGTCTGCGCTCGGGTGTCAGCGTCGCCCCGATAGCGGATCGTGATGATCACGCTGCGTGCCCGCGCCTGCAGACGGTCGACCCCGCGCACACCCCTGATCCAGCCGCGCGACGAGGTGACAGGCAAGTTGAACTCGGTGATGCGCCGTGCGCCGAACAGCTCGATCCCAGCGCTGCCCGAGGCGAGCCTCGAGATCGGCGCGAAGATCGAGATGGTCCGCTGAGACTGGCTGTAGCGCGCCCGCGCGAGCGACAGCTTCGCGGGAGCCTTCGTGCAGTTCGCGAGGTCGGCGGGCTCCGTCGGCGTCGGTGTCGGCGTGGTGGGAGCCGGCGTCGACCCGGGGTTCGGCGGCGACGGCGTGGGGTACTGCTGCGCCTGCGCGCCGGCGACGACGCACGCTGTGGCGAGGCAGGCGATCAGCGCGATGAAAATCCGTTTCACAGAGGGCTCCCGGGGACGATGGGGCGACGGACTATCCCACCACCGGCGCCAACACGCACGTTTCCTGTGCGGCGGCGAGAGCAG
>DASZDB010000296.1:0-2431 GCA_035942495.1 Solirubrobacteraceae bacterium | reverse complement strand
GCCGGCCTCGGCTGCGGCGCCGGAGTGGCCGCGTCCCCGCCCGTCGCGCCCGTACCGCCGCCGGCCGGCGCGTCGCCGTCGTCGGTCGGCGCGTCGCCGTCGCCGGTGCCGTCGGCGGGCACGGCCGACGGGGCATCCGTCGTCGTCTCGGGCACCGCCGCGGTGGGGTCCTCCGCGAGGCCCGCCTCGATGCACTTCTTCGACGGGGGCTCGTCGGCCTTGCGGGTCAGCGCCTCTCGCTCGCACTGGCGCTTCACACGCTCCTGCTCGCCCTGCAGGACGGCGGACATGAAGTCGTGCCAGATGTGCGCCGGGAACGTCCCGCCCGCAACCGGCTCGCCGCGGTACTCCGAGTGCATCGGCCGCAGGCCGCCGGGATAGCCCACCCACACCGCCACGGTGAACTTGTCGGTGCCGCCCACGAACCAGGCATCGCCGTAGTTCTCCGTGGTGCCGGTCTTGCCCCATACGCGCACCTTGCCGAGGTTCGCCGCCTTCGCCGTCCCGACCTTGACGACCGATTCGAGGAGGCCGGTCGTGGTCGCCGCGACGTCCTTGGAGATGACGCGCGTGCGCTTCGGGCGGTTGCGCCGCAGCACGCGTTCGCGGTTGTCGCGCAGCGAGACCTTGCGGATCCCGACCGGTCCGCGCTTCGGCGCGCCGAGGCTGCCACTCACGAGCAGTCCGCCCGTCGCGAACGTCTGGTAGGCGTGCGCCATGTCCAGCGGCGTCACGCCCTGCCGCAGCCCGCCGAGCGTGATCGCGTAGTTGCTCGAGACGGGTGTGCGAATGCCCATGCGCTCTGCCGTGCGCGCGATGCGCTTCGTGCCCGCCTTGATGCCGACCTGGGCGTAGACGGCGTTGTCGGAGAACGTCGTCGCCCGGGCGAGCGTGCTGACGCCGGAGTAGGCGTTCTCGTAGTTGTTGACGGTGAACCTCTCGCTCGAGTTGGGAATCTGGATGACCTGCTTGGCGGACGTCCAGGTCGAGCCGGGGGAGATGCCCTGGCGCAGCGCGGTCGCCAGGACGAAGGGCTTGAAGGCAGAGCCCGGCTGGCGCTGGCCCTGCGTGGCGAGGTTGAACGGCGCGCGGTTGTAGTCGTGCCCGCCGACCATCGCGCGGACCTCGCCGGTGGAGTTGCTGATCGCGACGAGCGCCGCCTGCGGCCCGGAGGGCGGGTTGCCCAGCCACCTCGCGACCGCGTCCTCGGCGCGGCGCTGCATCCCGAGGTCGAGCGTCGTCTGCACGCGCAGCCCGCCGAGCAGCGCCTCGCGCGGCCCGAAGCGGTCGATGACCTGCTGGCGCACCCAGCTCGCGAAGTACGCGGCGGACTTGCTGGCCGCCTGCGCCTGCGGGGGACGGATCGATTCATTTGACGGCAGCTGCGCACGGATCGAGCCCTCGTACTCCGACCGCGTGATGTAGCCCTGCTCGTGCATCTTCGCCAGCACGATGTTGCGCCGCCGCTTTGCCGCCTCGCGGTGGACGACCGGGTCATAGCCGCTCGGCGAGGCCACCATGCCGGCCAGCAGCGCCGCCTCGTGGGGCAGCAGCTCGCTGGCGCAGCGGTGCTCGGGGCGGCCGCAGCCGAAGTGCTCGCTCGTGGCGCCGAAGTACGTGCGCGCCGCCGACTCGATCCCGTAGGCGCCGTTGCCGAAGTAGATCGAGTTGAGGTACTCCGTGAGGATCTTGCGCTTGGACCACTTGCGCGTGAGGTGGTAGGCGAGCGCCGCCTCGCGGATCTTCTCGAGCACCGTGCGGCGGCTCTGGGCCTGGGTGGCGTTCTTGACGAACTGCTGCGTGATCGTCGACCCGCCCTGGGCCGCGCGGCCGCTCGCGATGTCCTGAACCAGCGCGCGCCCGATGCCGCGCAGGTCGACGCCGTCGTTCTCGTAGAAGCGCTCGTCCTCGATCGCGATGATCGCGTGCTGCATGTTCAGCGCGATGTCGTCGGACGGCACGATGATTCGCCCCTGGTCTGCGAGCGTCGCGAGGTAGTCGCCGCGGACGTCGACGAGCACGGAGTTCTGCGCGCTGCGAAACGCCGTCGTGTTCTCGAGCTGCGGCAGGTCGGAGGCGACCGCCATCATCATCCCGAAGGCGGTCGAGACGAGCGCGAGCAGCGACAGGCCGAACAGGATGAACGCGAGCCGCAGGCGCTTGAGCCGGGGGCGGCCGAGAGGGGGATCCGCGAGGACCGGGATGTCTGGACGTACGAAGTCGCTCATGCGAACGCGGAAGCGCCGCTTGGTGCGGTGGCGACCCCCGTGAAGCCCTGAAGACAACGGGCGGCGGCAACGCCCAGGGCAGGGGCTGACTCTAGCATTGGAGTTATGACGACCCACGCGTCCGACGACGCTCGCTACCTGGCCCGCGACACGGTCGACTGCCTTCCCGACGGGGCCCTCGCGAGCAAGCTGGCGCTCGGCCG
>DASZDB010000295.1:0-2892 GCA_035942495.1 Solirubrobacteraceae bacterium | reverse complement strand
GCTGGACTCCGACCGCTCGAAGTGGCCCGCGTTCGCGAAGGCCTACCTGCGCTTTGCCGAACGCAACTCGCCGCGCTGGTCGGACACGGCGATCACCGACTCGCACGCGGTCGCCGAGATCTTCGAGCAGCGCTACGGGCGCCGCATCGGCGTCGTGCCCTACGGCGTCGAGGATCCCGGCCACGAGGGCACGGAGACGCTCGACCGCCTCGGCCTGGAGCCCGGCAAGTACGTCCTGTTCGTCGGGCGCCTGGAGCCCGAGAACAACCCGCACGTGCTCGTCGACGCGTTCAGCCGCATCTCGCACGAACGAGCCCGCGGGATGAAGCTCGTGGTCGTCGGCGGCGCGCCGTACGCGCACGACTACATCAAGCAGGTCCAGCGCGCGGGCGATCCGCGCGTCATTTTCCCCGGCTACGTCTTCGGCCGCGGCTATTGGGAGCTGCAGCGCCACGCCTACGTCTTCTGCGCGCCGACCGAGGTCGGCGGGACGCACCCCGTCATCCTCGAGGCGCTCGCCGCCGGCAACTGCGTCCTCGTCAACGACCATGCCCCGAACGTCGAGACGGTGGGCGACGCAGGGCTGACGTTCTCCGGCAAGGCGGGCGTGCCGTCGCTGACCGCGCAGCTCGAGCGCCTCTTCGACGAGCCCGAGCTCGTCGAGCGCTACCGTGCGCGCGCCCGTGAGCGCGCGCGCCGCTACTCGTGGGACGCCGTCACCGACGAGTACGAGCAGCTGCTCGTCAGCGTGCGCCAGATGGGCGGCCCGGGCGGGCTTCCGGCCGAGCTCGTCGATGGCGCGGGGACGCCCGCTACCGTCACCGCGTCGCGGTGACGGTAGCGTTGCGGCTCGTCACCGTGCGCGAGCCGTGGCGCCACGCGATCCGCAGGTAGCCGCTCGCCGGGATCGTGACGCGCGTCTCGAAGTAATGGCTCGGCCCGCGGACCGTGACCGTCTTGCGCGTGCGCCAGCGCTTGGCGCCGCGCGCGCGGAACTGCAGCCTGGCCGGCACCCGGGCGGCGGGGGCGGCGGGGCGCAGCATCCCGAACACGCCGGTCGAGCGGCCGCGCCGGACGCGCTGCTGCTTGACGAAGAGCGGCGTCATGTACGCCTTGTAGGACACCTTGCGCTTGCCCGACAGCAGCTGCAGCCCGCTCTGGAATGTGCGCCACGCGAGGCTCGGGTTCTTCCGCGCGTCGACGCCGTCCACCGGCGCGTCGTCGATGAGCAGAAACTGGTTGACCGCGCGTACGTTGGGGTTCTTGAAGGCGATGTACTCGGCCTCGTTGATCCACGCTGCCTGCCGGTTGAAGGACACGACCTTCCCCGCGAACGGGTCGGGCTTGGTCTGGTAGCCGTACTCGGTGAGGTACAGCGGCACGCCGCGCCGGCTCTGCGTCTTCTGGCGGTAGCGGCGGTAGATGCGCGAGAGCTCCTGGCTGAGCGCGCGCAGGTCGGCCATCGAGACCCAGTCGGCGTTGCGCGAGCGGCGACTGGGCGGCGTGAGCAGCGCGTACGGATGATGCGCGTAGCCGGTCGCCTTGAACAGCGCGGGGTTCTGCGCGACGAAGGTCGCGACGTCGCCGGGGCAGTTGCGCAGCGAGGCCTGCGCGCCGCGCAGCACGTTGATGTTGTTGTCGACGCAGTACAGGCGGCGGATGAACTTCAGCGCGTCGATCGACTGCGTAAGGGCCTTCGCCTTGCCCTGGCCCTGCGGCGCGGTCTCGCCGATGAGGATCGTGTCGCTGCCGTGGCCGGTGTCGGCCAGCGCCTGCCACGCGTTGGAGAGGAGGTTGCGATAGATCGACGGCGCCGCGTCGATCTGGCTCCTGGCGTTGCGCGGGTCGGGGCTCCACTGCGGCGTCAGCCAGCCGGCCTGGTTGGGCTCGTTCCAGATCGACCAGTAGTCGACCCGCGGCAGGCCGTTGTAGCTGCCGCTGTAGCGCGTGCCGACCGCCCGGACGAACCTGCCGAACTCCTCCGGGTTGGGATTGAACGTCTCCTGGACGTCGGCCCGCGGCGACTCCGTCGAGGCCCAGCGGGGCACCGGCGACGTGAAGTTCAGGTTGACCATGATTCCGCGCGCCTGCGCGCCCTGGATGAGGCGGTCGTACTGCTCCCAGACCGCGGACTGGTATGCCGCCGGGTCCGTCGTGTCGACGTTCGGCTTCTCGAGCGCATCGTTGGCCGGCGCCAGCACACGCCAGAACACCGAGACGCGGATGCGGTCGACGCCGAAGTTCTTGAGCGTGTCGAGCGTCGAGATCTGCTGCTCGGGTGAGCCGTAGACGAGCAGCGGGTCGTCCTGGAAGGTCGACTCCTGCGTCCTGGACGCGAGCGCGAGTGAGGGGAAGGCCGCCAGCACGAGGATGGCGGCGAAGAGGAGGCGAAGTGATTTCACGGTGCTGTGGTCTGGCGTTGCGCTGCAAGGAACACAGCGACCGCATCAGAAGATCGGGGGTCGAGGTAGAGCGCCGGGCGAATCGCCTTCATGGCGACTGCCGGCCGCCGGAGCGTATTCAACTCGAATTCTGCAAGGCGCAGCCACGGGTCGGGGTTGTCGGGCTGCAGGCGCACCGCATCACCCAACGCGGCGCGGGCCGCAGGGTTGCGGCCGGCCGCGGTCTCGATCGTCGCGAGCGTGAACAGCGGGTCCAGCGACAGCGGGTTGGCCTCACGGGCGCGGTTGGCCTGGGTGCGGGCCGCGTCGGCGTCCCCGCGGTCCAGCGAATCCAGCGCGTCCTGGGTCAGGGTGTCGGCGCGCGCCGGCTGCCAGATCGCCCAGGCGGCCAACACGACGAGCAACAGTGTCGCGCCGGCGCAGATGGCGCGCATCCGCTCGCGCGCGCCGGCGCGCAGGCGCTCGCGCACGTCCGCGCGCGCGCCGATGG
>DASZDB010000294.1:0-1687 GCA_035942495.1 Solirubrobacteraceae bacterium | reverse complement strand
CGGTTGCGGCGCGCTCTGCGCGTCGTGCGCCGGGCGCCGCCGCCGGGCCGCCGCCGCGCGCGCGGCCGGTCGCGCTTCTGCCGGGGCTCTTCGTGTGACCGGGTGCGGAGCTCGATGCGCCGCGCGCCGCCGCCTTGCCGGGAGAGGGGCTCGCCGCCGCGGCGGCGGCTCGTGCGAGCGCGGCCTCCGCGGCGCGCGTCGGCGCGTGGGAAGCTGAGATGCGGGAGGCCGCCACCGCCGAACGACCGGCCGTCCCTCCCGCAGCCGCCGACTCGGCCGCCGGCGCGGCGCGGCGCTCGGCCGGCGCGGTCGTCCCACGATCGGGCACGACCACGACCGCGGCGCCGCCGACCATCGTGGTGCCGACGGCGACGGTGGCGACCTTCGCCAGGGAAGCGCCGGCGACGCCCTTGGCGCTCCCGGTCAGCGCTGCGATCAGCCCGCCGCCGGTGCCGAAGCCGCCGCCCGCACCGGCGCCGAGGACGCCCGAGAGCATCGCGGTCGCGGCCGCCAGCGGGAGCGGCGGAGCGAGCGCGGCAAGCTGCGCTGGACGCTCGTGCAGCGCGCGCTCGAAGTCCTGACAGCCGGCGCACGAGCGCAGATGGCCGCGCAGCTGCTTGCCGCGCAGCATCCGGCGGTCGCCGTCGGACAGCGTGCGGCGAACGACGTCACAGTCCATAGCGCGGCCCTCCTGCAAGGCCTGCAGCACGCAGCGGCTCTCGTAGACGCTCTGCTTGGCCGCCGCGGCGCTGACGCCGAGCGCCGCCGCGATCTCCGCGAACTCCAGGCCGCCGAGCTCGCGCATCAGCAGCGCGCCGCGCCCCTGCTCGCTCAGCTCGGTGAGATCGGCGGCCAGCGAGCGCAGCCGGTCGCGCGACTCGATCACCCCCTCGGTCGCCGGGTCGCCGACGTGCGCCGCCGACGCGAGCTCCGCATCCGACCGGCGCGCGCGCAGCAGCGAGATCGACTCGTTGTGGGCGATCCGGTACAGCCACGGCTTCAGGGTGATCTCGCGCGTCTCGCCGGTGAGCGCGCGATAGGCCTTGAGCATCGTGCTCTGCAGCGCGTCCGAGGCGTCGTGGCCGTTGCCGACGATCGAGTGGCAGTAGCGGTGCAGCGCCTGGTGATGGCGCTCGAAGATCGCGGCGAACGCCGCTTCGCTGCCGCGTGCCGCCAGCCGGGCGAGCCGCTCGTCGGGCATGCGTCGCAGCGCCGCTCGCGGCGGGCTGATGACGGGAGCTCGGGCTGGGACCGGGACGGCTTGCATGCACTGTCTATCGGCAACGCAGCAGCGCCACCAAAGTCAGGAGACATCTGATCGTTTGCGTTGCCGCGCGCCACAAGTGTCGCGCACGGCAGTCGCGGCTGCGACGATGGTCCACAAGATGGATCGCACGGACAGCGCACGCCGGCTGACGGATGCGGAGCTCGAGTCGGCCGGCCTGCTGGCCCGTCGCGTCGCGGCGAACGTCGCGGAGGCGGCCGAAGTGCGCGCCGACGTCATCGCCCACCTCATCGTCGCGGTGCTCGCCGAGGGGCACGCGCTGATCGAGGACCTGCCCGGCGTCGGCAAGACGACGCTCGCCCGCGCGCTCGCGCGCTCGCTGGATCTCGAGGTCGCGCGGATCCAGTGCACGTCGGACCTGCTGCCCGCCGACGTCGTCGGCACGAACGTCTTCAACCAGCG
>DASZDB010000293.1:0-2112 GCA_035942495.1 Solirubrobacteraceae bacterium | reverse complement strand
CTTCGTCGAGCAGCCGTTCCTCGAACGCCGCGTGCGCTGGGCCTTCGGCGAGAAGCGGCCGGGACCGGGCGCACCCGCACCGGCCGCCCCCGCGGGCATCACCACCGCGCCCGACGCCACCGCCGCCGGAAGCGAGATCGTCGAAACCGCCCCGCCCGAGCGCGCGTTGCCATGATGCGCGCCAGCCCATGACGCCCCGTACCTCCCCCGTTCGAGCCGCCGCCCGCGCCGCGCGCCTGAAGGCCGAACGCGTCCGCTTCGAGCTGTGGGCGCGCCGCCTGGACGCGCGCCTGCGCCGCGCCGACGGCCGCCTGCGCCTGCAAGCCCCGCACGGCGCGCACTTCTACGAGCTGCCCGATGTCGAGATCCATCCCTACGGCGGCAAGGCGGGCACGTTGACGATCCGCCTCGGCAAGCACGTGCAGCTCGGCCGCCGCCAGATCCTCGACGTCTGGGCCGCGGCGGACAACACGCTCGACCTCGGTGACCGCGTCACGTTCCGCGCAGGCACGCGAATCCAGCTGCGCGGCGGCACCGTCCGCATCGGCGCCGACAGCACGATCCGCGACTACTGCCTGCTCGATGCGATGAACGGCGGCGAGATCGTCCTCGGCGAGCGGGTGCAGTTCGGCGCACAGGTCGCGCTGCACGCCCTCGAGCGCGTGCAGATGGGCGACGACTCGGCCGCCGGGGAGCGGGTGAGCATCTTCGACTCCGACCATCGCCACGACGGCAGCCACGTGACGAACTACGAACAGCCGGTGGCGATCGCGCCCGTGATCATCGGGACGAACACGTTCCTCGGCGCGAACTCGCTGCTGCTGCGCGGCGTCAACATGGGCCCCAACGGCATGCTCGGCGGCTCCTCGCTCGTGCGGGGTGGCGAGTACCCCGGCGGCCATCTCTACGCGGGCTCGCCCGCACGCGAGATCCGCCCGCTGGCGCCGGACCTCGGCGCCCGGCCGGCGCAGCGGCGCTGACATACGTCTCAAGGACGAGTGAGGTTTGGGAGCGGCGTCTGGGCCGGCCGGCGGGCTTGAGGGGTCCGCACGAAAGCGTCCATACGTGGGACGGTTTCTTGAGGACCGCCGACCACGTACACGATCGGCCCGCTCCAGCGACCGAGGAGCCTCGCCGGCCGGACCCCACGAGCGCGTCCGCCGCGCGGATTCGAGAGGATGTGCAGCGTGGCGCTCACGGATCGGGCTGTCGGCAGGGAGGCCCTGCGACGGTTGAGCTTCCTGTTTCAGGACGGGATGGTGCTCTCGGCAACACTGCGCGGGCTCGACGCGATCGGGCTGCTCGAGGCCTCGCTGCGCCAGGAGGCCACGGTCGCGCAGCTGCGTCCGGGCGTGACGCGCCCCGCGTTCGGACAGCTGCGCGTCGGCCTGCGCACCCTCGCCCAGGCCGGCTGGATCGAGGAAGGGCCCGCGCTGGCGGCCGAGCACACGACGATCCGCTGGACGCAGGCCGGCCGCGCCGTCGTGCCCCACCACGCCCACTTCATCGCGCTCGGCGAGTTCCTCGCGACGTTCACCGACAGCGAGCCCGGCAGCTGGACGCAGCCGTGGGATGGTGAGCGCGCCGAGCGCTTCGCCACGCTCGTCGACGCCGCCGCGGCACGCTGGGAGCTCGACGACCTCGCTCCCGAGCTGCGCGACCAGGTCGCCGCGCAGCTCGACGGCGCGTTGGCCTCCCCCGCCCTGCTCTGGCTCGACGCGACCGGGGGCCTCGCCGGCGACAGCGGCGGCCCCAACCTGCCAGACGGCGAGAGCGCGGAGCCCGCCGCTCGCCTGCTCGCGACGCTCGGCTGGACCGACAACGACGGCGCCTGGACCGAGGCCGGCCGCCACGGCCTGGACTTCGTCGCTCACCTCGGCCTCGTCGGCTCCTACCTGCCGCTGTTCGCCCGCCTGCCCGACCTCTACCGCGGCGAGCTGACCGCCACCTATGCCCCCGGTGACGACGACACGCGCGAGTGGCACATCCAGCAGGCGATGAACCTGCGCGCGAGCTCCGTCGCGCACGGGCGCTACTTCGCCGACGCCGACCCGATCGTCACGAGCATCTTCGACCGCGAGCCGCTCGCCGACCAGCCGCGCTTCGTCGTCC
>DASZDB010000292.1:0-2809 GCA_035942495.1 Solirubrobacteraceae bacterium | reverse complement strand
AACTACGTCGTCCGCACGATGGCCGAGTACACCGGTCGCGGGCCGACGAAGGCGCGCACCCACATCCACGACGATGTCGTCACCGTTTTGTTGCAAGACACCCTCACCAAGGGCGAGCGCAGCCTTGTCGGCGACGACCTCGACGGGCTCGTCCTGACGATGCGCAAAGCCTTCCAGGGCACGATGGGCCAAGTCCTGATCGACGGCGTCGAGGAGATTCTCGGCCGCAACGTCATCGCGTTCATGAGCGACAACCACATCGATCCCGACGTCGCCGTCGAGGTCTTCCTGCTCGCACCCGCCGATGCCGAGCCCCAAATCGACGGTGCGCGCGTTGTCGCAAAGACTCCGGCCGAAGCGATGGCGGGCGCCGAACTCGGACCAGGCGCCCGAACTTAGCGGGTTTCCCATCACGTCAGCGTGGTACTCGCTGACCGCTCGATGCATCGAGCTGAACATGGTGCGGGAACCGAGTGATCGCCCCCGGGCGGATCACCCGGGGCCCTCGCCACCCCCTTCCAACCCTCCCACGTTGAGGCTTGCAAAGCGGTAGCGGCGGCCGCAGCCGTCCCGTTGAGCGTTCGGCAGCGGTACGCGCCGGCTGGTCACGTGAGCGCGGTGCCCGCGCCCCGCTGAGGGATCGGCTATCGCCCGCGCCGTAGAGTCGACGTGCTGCTGGGTTCAGGCGAAAGCGGCAGTGCGCCCGGCACCGAAAGCGCACGACGGCGCGGCTCGACTCGCATTGGAAAGGCGGCAGCGTCTGCGCACGCGCAAGCGGGAACGGCCCCATCCGGGGATGATCAGGCGCCGTGCACGGCCAGCACCGAGATGCGGCGACCGTGCCCGCGGTCGGTGATGAGGTAGGTCGCTTGCAGTCGTCCGATCTCGCTGCCGTCGCTGCGCCGTCGTGAGAACGCGGCTGTGTGAATCGCTGTAGTTGCGTTGATGGCCGTCGTGTCGGAATCGAGCGTCGCGGTGCGCTCGTAGCCGGCTGCGCGCATGCCTGCGATCTGGCCGCTCATGGCCTCAAGGACCTCGTCCTCGGTCAAGAGCGCCACCGCCGTCGCGTCAGTCGTGAGCAGCAGCGGCACGCCGTAGAAGTTTGTCAATGCGCGCAGGTCGTTGGACTCGCCGCGACCGCAGGCCGCGAAGACAACGAGGTACTCCTGGAACCACGCGCGGACATCACTTACGTCCACGAGCACGAGAGTACCGGCCACGCCGATGGCGTGCGATGCGTGCTGCACGCGGCCGGTTTGACCATCGGCGGCACACGACAGGCGCCAACCACGCGCGGCCCGCGCTATCGCATCGAGGCAAAAGCAGTAGCGCCAGCCGCGGCCCGTTGAGCGTTCCCTTGCGGGTGTGGACGCGTGCCAGGACCGGTAGGTACGTCGTGGAGCACCCCGGCCGCGCCGGCAACTCCCGTGCTGACGGTCGTCCTCGACGATCTGCACGCCCACAGCGCGACGATCGTGGCCCGCGGGCTGGAGGACGAGCGCGTGACGTACTCCAATGGCGTGCACCGAGGCGCTCTACCGCGAACCGGACGGCAACGAGCTGGGCTTCGGCCGCGCGTCGCTCGACGGCGGTTGATAGCTGTCATCGAGCCCGAGCGCCCGTGCGCGTGAGCGGGCGGGCGCCGGATCGTAGGGTGCGCGCCGCCAGGTCGCGGTACGGACCTCCAGGTCGAGCAGCAGCCAAAAGGCCCCGTCGGCGGCCTGGACATCCAGCGCGTCCCACCAGCTAAGCCGCGATGGTGCCGGGGCGCCGACCGCGCCGGGGTTCAACAGCCAGCGGCCGGTGGAGATGTCCAGCGGCTCGGCCGGCCCGATCCTGGCCCGGCGGGCGCCGGTCGGCGTCTGTTGCCAGGCGGCGGCCTGATGCGTGTGCGCTACGAGCCCGAGCTCCGCGCGCTGGACGGCGAGGCAGGCCGCTGCGTTGGCAGCACCGACGTACTCGTGGACGGCGTTGCGCGGGCTGCCATGCCAGCACTGCACGCCGTCGCGGCGGGCCGCGGGCTTGCGTGCTCGCAGCCAGTCGATGTCAGCGCCTGTCAGCCGCTGGCCCGCCAGCTCGATCGACCGAATCGCGGCCGAGTCGGGCTCCCCGAATCGCAACGGGTCCACCGACCCGGTCGCGCCATAGTCGTGGTTGCCGACCAGCGCAACGGCGCATCGCTCGCGCGTGCGTTTGACGACATGCTGGGGATCCGGGCCGCGTCCGATCATGTCGCCCAGCGACCACAGCTGTTGGACGCCAGCGCTCTCGGCCGCCTCAACGACGGCGTCCAGCGCCTCAGCGTGAGCGTGCGCGTCGCCGAAGACCGCAACCAGCATCCCCCAACCGTAGACACACCCATCACAAGCCACCACAGGTCGTCGACACGGTCCGCGCCGACCGCAGCCGGGTCGAGCGGGATGCCCCAATCGCATAGGAGTCGTCGGCCCGTTTCGATTACGTCCCACCGGAAGCACTCAGCCAGTGCCGTCCGGACAAGAACACTGCCGTCGCACCCGCCATGGCCGGCGCTAGCACATCGAGGCACGAGCGATAGCGCGCGCCGCAGCCCCTGCCGCGTTTCGGTTTGAGGTTCGTCTTCGGAACGCCCGGCGCGAGCGAGCGGTCACCTTTGCCGTGCTCGTAGACGACCGGATCATGGGACCTATCGTCCGGAGGCAGGACAGCCGCAAGCACCAGGTCGTCAGAAGAGGAGCATGGTGCCGCCCACGATCGCGCCGACTCCGAGAACCGTTCCGAGCGCGATGGCTGAGTAAGACGAGAACGCGCCGATGTAGTCGGGGAGCTT
>DASZDB010000291.1:0-8345 GCA_035942495.1 Solirubrobacteraceae bacterium | reverse complement strand
ACGCGGCGTCTTGCGCGGCGCGGCCTCCTTCTCCGCCCTTCGGCGCGCCTCCGCGCGGGCCTTGCGCTCGCGCGCCTGGGCACGGGCCTTCTTCCGGCGCGCCTTGCGCTTCTTCTTCTCGAGCTTCTCACGCCGCTCCTCGGCCAGTGCCTGCCGCCGGGCGCCGACGCCGTAGGCGTCGTCGAACTCCTCGACGAGCGATGCATCGACCGGGCAGTTGACGCAGAAGCCATCGCGCTCCCAGCCCTTCGCGCGCCCCAGCACCTGGCTGGCGTACTCGATGCCGAAGAGGTCGTGCCCGTAGTACGCGTACGCGGCCGACCACGACCCGCCGTCGAGCGCGTCGCTGGCGCCGCCGTCGCGCAGCAGGGCAGCGGCCGCCATGATCGCGTCGAAGTCGTCGTAGATCGACGGGTGGTGCAGCGTCGGGTGCGGGTAGCGGCTGGGACGGTTGCCGCGGCGGAAGGACTGGCGGTAGAGCGCCCACGTGCTGGGTGGGCCGTTGGTGACGTTGAACTGCATCGGCCCGGCACAGCAGCCGAAGGGATTGAGGCCGTGGTAGGTGCTCGGGGCGGTCGAGAACGCGGTCTCCTGGCGATGGATCGACGCGATCAGCCGCCACGACACGCCGAAGGTGCGAGCGGCCTCGCGGTACAGCGGCATGAATCCCGATCCGGTCGACGCCGGCACGCGGCGTGCGGCCGTCTTCGCGTAGTAGGAGGGACCGGCGCGCCGCGGCGTTTGGCCCTCCGCGACGAGTTGACCGACCGCGAAGCGATGGCTTTGACCCGTGCCGCCGCCCTCGGCAACGCCGACCTCACGCTCGGACGGGAGCACCGCGAGCGCCGCAGCCGTGCCGCCTCCCATGAGAGCGACGACTCCGACGACGACCACGCGCGCCAGGCGCTCGCCGCCATGCTCGGCCAGCGCACGCCCGACGCGCTCGTGACTGCCGGCAACCACGCGCGCCAGGTGCGTCTGGCTGCCCGAAGCGACGCGCTCGAGGCGCGTGTGGCTGCCCGAAGCAACACGCCCGAGGCGCGCGTGGCTTTTGACAAGAGCACGCCCGAGGCGCGCTTGACTGTCTCCCAAGGCCTGACCGAGCCGCGCCCGACCGTCCTTGCCGAACCCCCCCGACGGCAATCGCATCACCGGAAGCCTGCCAAAAGACGGCGAGCGGGGCGCAGCCAGGCGAAAACCCCGTCCGCGCCTACCCCAAAACACGAAAGCCCCCTGGCGAGAGGGGGCTTCCGTATAGCGGGGGCAGGATTCGAACCTGCGACCTTCGGGTTATGAGCCCGACGAGCTACCAGACTGCTCCACCCCGCGGCGTGGACCAGCGAGTGTAGCAACGGCAATACGGGCCGATCAACCCTTTCGGGACGCCGCTAGCCTCGCTTCGACGTGCGTGTGGCCGTGGTCGACATCGGGACCAATTCCACGCGTCTGCTGATCGCGGACGTGGACGACGACGGCACGCTCGAGGAGCTTCATCGGGAGTCGATCGTCACGCGCCTGGGGGCGCGCGTCGACGCCACCGGCCGTCTGCAGGACGACGCGATGCAGCGCGTCTTCGACACGCTCGGGCGCTTCCGAGGGCTGATCGACGAGTACGCCGCCACGGCCACGACAGCGGTGCTGACGAGCGCCGTGCGCGACGCCGCCAACGGCTCGGAGTTCACCGACGTCGTGCGGGAGCGCTACGACCTCGACGCGCGTACGATCGGCGGCGACGAGGAGGCCTCGCTGACCTTTGCCGGCGCCACGAGCGAGCGCGCCGACCAGGGTGAGGAAGTGCTCGTCGTCGACATCGGCGGCGGGTCGACGGAGTTCGTCATCGGTCACGAGGGCGCCGTCGACTTCCACGTCTCGACCCAGGCCGGCGTCGTGCGACAGACCGAGCGCCACATCGAGCACGACCCGCCCCGCCGGCGCGAGATCGAGCGGCTGCGGCGCGAGGTCGCGCAGATCATCCGCGACAACGTCCCAGCCGAGCAGCGCGCACGCGTCGCGTTGGGCATCGCCGTCGCCGGCACCGCGACGTCGTGCGCGGCGATCGAGCTCGGCCTGCACCCCTACGACCGCGCGCTCGTACACGGCCACGTCCTGCGGCGGGCGGTCTGCGTGGACATCCTCGACCGGCTCTCGCGGCTGACTGACGACGAGCGGCGGACGGTCACCGGCCTGCAGCCCGACCGCGCACCGACGATCGTCGCCGGCGTGGCGATGCTGCTGGAGGTCATCGACGCCTTCGGCCTCGAGGAGATCGAGGTCTCCGAGCACGACATCCTGCGCGGTGCCGCGCTGCGGCTGGCCGGCGTCGCCTCTTCGGGCTGATACACCAACGCGTCGCGAGGACGGACGAACGTCCGAGTCAAGTTCGCCGCGGAAAACGCCGATACTCGCGGTGCCGGCAGAAGGGACCCAGCCCATGCATCGAAGGGGAACCGAGCCGGATATAGGTCCGGGCAAGCCGTTAGATCGGCGCCCTCCCACCGCTCGGACTGCTCCATAAGGCCACGCACGGTACGTACCCCTGCCCGTCCTGCGGGGCCATCACTAGGAAGCCGCCCTTTCCCCTGGGGGCGGCTTCCTGCATTTCTGCCTCCGCTCCGCTCCGCGCCGCCTTTCGCACCCGCGACGTCCGTCTCAGGCCAGGCTCGACCGCCGCGGGTACGCCACCGACGGGTCGGTAAGCACGTTGACGAGCGCCGGCGCCCCCGCCGCGAAGGCCCGCTCCAGCGCGGGCCGCAGCTCCGCGGGCGTCCGCACGAGCTCGCCGTGCCCGCCGAGCGCTTCGACGAGCACGTCGTAGCGGGTCTCAGGCCGCAGCTCGGCCGCCACCGAATAGCCGTAGATGAGCTCCATCGGATGCTTCTCCAACCCCCAGATGCCGTTGTTGCCCATCACGCCGACGACCGCCACGCCGTGGCGCGCCAGCGTGTCGAACTCCATCCCCGAGAAGCCGAAGGCGCCGTCGCCCAGCAACAGCACGACCTGGCGCCGCGGGTGGGCGAGCTTCGCCGCCAGCGCGTAGCCGGGCCCCGACCCGAGGCAGCCGAACGGCCCGGGATCCATCCAGCAGCCGGGCGCAAAGGACTCGATCATCCGACCGGCGTAGGAGACGAAGTCGCCGCCGTCGCCGATGACGATCGCGTCGCGGTCCAGCAGCGCCCCGAGCTCGCTGTAGACGCGCATCGGGTGAACCGGCGCGCGCTCGTCGGCGAGCAGCGCCCGCTCGGCGCTGCGCAGCTCGTCCTCGCTGCCGCGCAGCGCGGAGATCCAGCCCTCCCGCACGGAGCTCGACGTCGCCGCCGCACCGCCACCGAGCGCCACGCGCAGGACGTCCATCACGTCGCTCATGTCGCCGAACAGCTCGGCCGCGACCGCGCGCGGGTAGGGCCGCGACGGCGGCGCGCGGTCGATGGCGACGACCTGCGTCTCCTCGCCGAACACGCCGCCGCACCCCAGCCGAAAGTCCATCGGCACGCCGATCAGCAACACGACGTCGGCACCCCGTAGAGCCTCTGACCGCGCGCGAGCGAAGAAGAGCTCGTGGTCGGCGGGGACGCTGCCACGCGCGAGGCCGTTGAGGAACACGGGGATCCGCAGCTCCTCGGCGAGCGCACGCAACGCCTCCTCGCCGTGCGCCCAGTACAGATCGGTGCCCGCCATGATCGCCGGCCGCTGCGCCCCACGCAGCAGCTCGAGCACCGCATCCATCGCGGCGCCGTCGGGCTCGGCGCCGTTCTCCAGCCCCAGCCCGGCCACGCCGCGCACGCTCGGCATCGGCACGAACGCGCCCTCGTCGACCCCCTCGGAGAACACGTGGTCCAGCGGGAAGTCGAGAAAGGACGGGCCGCCATGCGGGGTCATCGCGGCCGACAGCGCGGCGTCGATGAGCGACGGGATGTCCGAGGGCCGCCCGACCGTGGCGGCGAGCTTCGTCAGCGGCGCGACCAGCGGCACGTGGTCGATCTCCTGCAGCGAGCCCTGCCCCCACCGCACCGCGGGCGCGCGCCCGCCGAGCACGAGCATCGGCGAGTGGTTGGCCTGCGCCGACGCGATCGCACTGACCGTGTTCGTGACGCCCGGCCCCGCCGTCACCGCAGCGACCCCCGGCCGGCGCGTCACCTTCGCCCATCCCTCAGCCGCGAACGCCGCCGTCTGCTCGTGGCGGACGTCGACGATGTCGATGCCCTCCGCCCGGCAGCCGTCGTAGATCGAGAACAGATGCCCGCCCGACAGCGTGAAGAGCTTCGTCACGCCGTGCGCCCTCAGCCGGCGGGCGACGAGGTGCCCCCCGACGGCACGGACCTCCTGCTTCGACGAGCCGATCGCCATCCCGCGGCGACCCTAGCAATGAACCTGCGCGTTCAGCTGACCCCGCCCCGCGCCGGGATGCCCGTCACACCGCGGTCCGCGCCGCCGCCGCGTCGTGCAGCCGCTGCTCGCCGCAGAACAGCAACCGCCCCACGCGCATTGCCGGCAGCTGCACGGCTCCTGCCGCCAGCAGCGACAGCCCCGCCTGCTCGATGGGGCCGTCGCGCGTGACGTCACCCGCGGCGGCCAGCGTCTCGTGCAGGCCGATGCCCGCCGCGGCCGCAGCCTCGGCCAGGATGTCGGGCTCGTCGATGTCGAAGCCGCCGCAGAACGCCAGCCGCGACGCCGCGAGCACGAACGCCGCACCGCAGCCGAGCTCGTTCGCCAGCGCGGCGACGCGCATCGCGCCGCGCACGGGGCGAGGGTGGTACTCGGGCCACATGAGCGGCAGCCCGAGCAGCGCCGCGCGCTGGATCGCCGCGCGCCGCCCGTCCTCGCCGAGCTCCTCGGCGGGCAGCATGGCCGCGTCCGCGGGCTGCCATTCCAGGCCCGCGAAGAGCCGCTCGGCGCGCTCCGCCGCGAGATACGTCTCCGCGGACGCGAGGTCGAAGAACAGCGTCGCGCGCGGCAGCGGACGGGGACGCGCAAGCTCGCGCTGGTGGCGCGCAGCGCGATGCGCTTGCAGTGATGTGACGGTGCCCACGGTCTCTCTAACGCAGGTGGGGCCTTAAACCTGCGCCAACCTTGCACAGGTTTTGGGCGGCAAAGGCCCCTGAACCGGAAGACAGCCTTCCGGTGCGTCGAAAGACAACTAAGGTGGGGATGAGTTCGGTACCTTTATAAGGGAGTTCGAACACCGACGCCGTGACACCTTCCGTACCTCCGCCCAAGCGCCATCCCTACGCCCAGTGGGCGCCCGACGCTCGGGCTCTCGATCTCGTCGGCGACAAGTGGACGCTGCTCATCGTGCGCGACCTCACGCCCGGCCCGCGTCGCTTCGTCGAGCTTCAGCGTGTGCTGCCCGGGATCTCGACCGAGCAGCTTCGGTCACGCCTGAACCGGATGGTCGCCGACGGCCTGCTGACGCGACAGCGCTACCGCGAGGTCCCGCCGCGCGTGGATTACGAGCTCACGCCGCGATCGCGCGAGCTGCTGCCGGTCCTCGGCGCCCTCGCAGGCTGGGGGCTGGAATGGGCGTGGTCGGCCCCGCGGCCGGGCGAGGCGATCGACATCGGCGCGATCCTGCGCGTCGCCCCGGGCCGCATCTCGGCCCCCGCCACCGTCGGCGGGACCGTCGAGATCAGCGTGACGCGGCCGGACGGAACCACCAGTCGGTACGCGATCAGCGTCGCGCGCGGCACGGCGACGATCGCCGAACAGCCCGCGCCCGACGCTGCGGCGCGCGTCGCCGGCGGCGAGGCCGACTGGATCGAGGCGCTCGGACCCGCCGGCGACCGCTCGGGTCTGACGGTCGCGGGCGACCAGCGCCTGGCGACCATCGTGCTCGACGCCGTGGGCACGAGCACGCAGCGCGCCAGCCGCGCCGCTTAGCCCCGGCGCCGCCGGCCGCCGTAACGCAACCCGGGCTCGCTGGGCGGGTTAGGCTCATGCATGCGCTCGTCCTTGCCGATGTGTGCCGAGACCCCGCTGAAAGGATGCAACCTCTCGTGAATCGCCGCTTGCTGCCCTCGCTGCTCGTCGCTGGACTGCTGCTCGCCGTCCCCGCCAGCGCGTCGGCGAAGACCAATGTCGCCGTCGGAATCGGCGACCAGAGCCCGAGCATGTTCACCGACCCCAACTACCAGGCGCTCAACATCAAGAAGGTGCGCTACTTCGCCGAGTGGAACACCATCGATCAGCCGGACGAGGTCGCCAAGGCCGACGCCTTCGTCAACGCGGCGCGCGCGGCCGGCGACGCCGTGTTCATGCACATCTCCACCGACGACATCAACTCCGCGCCACGTCGGCCGCTGCCGAGCGTCAGCCAGTACAAGGCCAAGGTCGGGGCGCTGGTCACGAAGTACCGCGCCTTGGGCGTCAAGGACTGGGGCGTGTGGAACGAGGCCAACCACAACTCCCAGCCGACCGCGAAGAACCCCAAGCGCGCCGCGCAGTTCTACAAGGCCTTCCGGGCCTTCAAATGCAAGGACTGCAAGATCGTCGCGCTGGACGTCCTCGATCAGAAGGGCGTCGAGAAGTACATCGCCAGCTGGCTCAAGCACGCGGGATCTGTGGGCAGCAAGGCCAAGGTCTTCGGGATCCACAACTACTCGCAGGTCAACCGCCGCATCACGGCCAAGAAGGCGTCGAGTCGTTACCCGGGCACGGCGCGGATCATCAAGGCGGTCCGCAAGAAGAACAAGAAGGCCAAGTTCTGGTACACCGAGACCGGTGGCCTGGCCAGCTTCGGCCGCGCGTTTCGGTGCGACAAGCAGCGTCAGGCGAGCCGCACGAAGTTCATGTTCGACATGCTCAAGACCTACGACAAGGACGTCGAGCGTCTGTACAGCTACAACTGGTTCGGCGCCGGCTGCAACTCGCAGTTCGATGCCGGCCTCGTCGAGGCCGACGGCACGGTGCGCCCTGCGTACACCGCGTTCAAGAAGGGCCTGAAGAACACCAGGCGGTAGAACGCCTCGGCAACCCGGGCGCGCGTAGGATCTAGCGGCGCGTGCCCGGGTAGCCGAATGGCATAGGCGGGCGGTCTTAAAAACCGCTGCTCGCAAGAGCGTGCGGGTTCGAATCCCGCCCCGGGCACTCTCACGGACCCCTCACGAACCGCTGCGGGTTTGGCCGGTACGCTGAGCATCAACCTCGGAACTTCACCGCGTCTGTGGAGTTGTATCCGGGCAGCGGCACGAACGCCCAGCCTCACCCACGTGGAAGCCACAGCTCTCAAGCACACCGTCCCGGTCGGCATGCGCGGGCCCAGCCCGCTGCTGCGCCTGCAGTCAGACGAGCGTCTGATCGCGCTCGTGCGCCGCGGCAACAACGCCGCCTTCGAGACGCTCGTGGCGCGCTACCAGTCGCGCCTGCTGGCCTTCTGTCGCCACATGCTCGGCTCGCGCGAGGATGCCGAGGACGTCCTGCAGGAGGTCTTCGCCGCCTCCTTCAACGCGATCGTCGCCGACGACCGGCCAATCCACGTGCGCCCGTGGCTGTACCGCATCGCGCGCAACCGCTCGCTGAACCACCTGCGCCGGGTCCAGCCGATCGGCGTGGACTCGATGGACATCCACGTGTCGGAGGCGGGCATCTCGACGGCCGACAAGGTGCACAAGCGCGAGGACTTCCGGCTGCTCGTCTCGGACGTCCAGGACCTGCCGGAGACGCAGAAGACCGCCCTGCTGCTACGCGAGATCGACGCGCTGTCCTACGAGCAGATCGCCGAGGCGATGGAGACGACGATCCCGTCGGTCAAGTCGCTGCTCGTGCGCGCCCGCGTATCGCTCGCCGAGTGCGCCGAGGCGCGGACGCTGACCTGTGAGCAGGTCCGCGAGGAGCTCGGCGAGGTCGCCGAGGGCCTGTGCCGCTCGACCGCCCCGGTGCGCCGCCACGTGCGCGGCTGCGATCGGTGCCAGGGCTTCAAGGCCCAGCTGCGCAGCACGAACCGCGCGCTCGCCGCGGTGTTCCCCGTCGCGCCCCTGCTCCTCTTCAAGAAGGCCCTGCTGACCCAGTTCGGGATGACCGCCTCCGCCGGCGCCGGCGGCGCCGCCGGCGCGGCCGCCGCCACGGTCGCGGCGACCGGCGGCACCTCGGCGATGTCGGTCGGCATCAGCACGATCGCGACGAAGACCGCCGCCACGCTCGCGGCGGCGGCGATCGTGACCGCCGGCGTCGCCGAGGTCAAGCACGTGCAGACGAAGGCCCCCGCCCCGGCCGTCGCCGCCGCGACGCCGAAGCCGGCGCCGGTCGCGCGCGTCGCGCCCGAGGTTGTCGCGGCCGTCCAGCAGCCCACCGCCCCGGTACGTGTGACGGTCCCCGTCGCAGCACCGGTCAAGCCTCCGGCCAAGGCTGCCGAC
>DASZDB010000290.1:0-5739 GCA_035942495.1 Solirubrobacteraceae bacterium | reverse complement strand
GCGCGCCGCTCGGCCGCGCGTACCTGCGCTGCGCCGAGCGCGGCGAGCTGCCCGCGCCGGCGGCGGCGGTCCTGAGCGCGATCCGGCGCGGCGACCGGGCGGGGGCCGCGCGCCGGGCCGCCCGCCTCGCCGACTGGGGTGCGAGCTCCGGAGCCGCCTTGCTGTGGGGGATCGCCGCCGGCGCCGGGTCGACGGGCCGGGCGCTGCAAGCGCAGGACCCCGGCGCGGGGAAGGCCGGGGTCCTGACGAGAGACAAGCGGCGGGGCGACGCCCGGCACCCCGCACGCTGTCGGATGAGCTACTGAGCTGAGCCCGCGGCGGACGTCTCGCCCTCGATCGTCGTCGGCTCGCTGCCACCCACGGCGATCTGCACGCGCTTGGGCATCGCCTGCTCGGGCTTGGGGATGCGCACCTCGAGCACGCCGTTGTCGAACGAGGCGGTGACGGCGCCGGCGTCCACACCCTCGGGCAGGGTGAGCGAGCGGGCGAACGCGCCGCTCGTGCGCTCGAGGCGGTAATAGCCCTCGTGCTTCTCCTCGAGCTCGGCCTTGCGCTCGCCGGAGATCGTCAGGACGTTGTTCTCGAGCTCGATCTTCACGTCGTCCTCGGTCATGCCCGGAAGGTCGGCCTTGAGGACGAAGTGCTCGCCGGCCTCGATGAGGTCCATCGCGGGGATCCAGCGCCGTGCGGCCCCACCGCCGTTGGCGCCGCGGCCCGTCGGCGTGTCGAAGAACGTCGAGAACAGGCGGTTCATCTCGCCCTGCAGCGAGTCGATGTCACGAAGCGGATCCCAACGTACAAGTGCCATTCGAATACCTCCTGCGGTGTCCTGTGGTACCTGGTTTCGTTAATAGGACCTGAGTCAGGTCATGTCAACGTTGGCGGCCGCCGGACGTGCCGGGCGCAACGATCTACGTGCAGCAGCCCCAGCCGGTCGCGACCAGGACGCGGTCCCAGGCATCGCCGAGCGCCTCGAGTTCGGCGGGGGTGAACAGATCGAGGAACATCTCGCGCACGCCGGCGAGGTGGGTCGCCCGCGCCGCGCGGAGCTTCTCGCGGCCGGCGGGCGTGAGCTTCGCGAACGCGCCGCGGGCGTCGTCGCCGCAGGCGACGCGCTCGAGCAGGCCCTCGCCCTGCAGCCGGTCGACGAGCCGCGTCAGCCCGCTGCGGCTGAGCAGGATCGAGGACGCCAGATCGCACATCCGCATGCGCTCATCCTCGGCGTCGGCGAGGTACATGAGAACCTCGTAGGAGCTCAGATGCAGGCCGTGCGCGGCCTCCAGCTGAGCGTCGAGCGCCTTGGCCATGGCCGCATGCGCGCGCAGCATGCCGCGCCAGGCGCGCAGCTCCGCGGGCGCGAGCAGCCGCAGGTCGGGTGTTTCGCCGATGGTCGCCATGCGTCGAGGATAGTGCGTTCTGATTGCACGGACAACGACTTGCGCCGCCGCCCGCGGTCGGCCACGTTTCGCCGATGCGGTTGCGGGGTTCCATGCGCACATGAGCTTCGAGCCGCTGGTCCACGTCGTTCGCGAGTCCGACGGCGAGCCCGAGGGCGCACTGATCCTGCTGCACGGGCGCGGAGCGGACGAGCACGACCTGACGTCCGTGCTCGACGTGCTCGACCCCGACAGGCGCCTCGTCGGCATCACCCCCGGCGCGCCGCTGCCCGGACCCGGCGGCAGCGGCGGGCGCTGGTGGTACATGGTGCCGCGCGTCGGCTACCCCGATCCGACGACGTTCCACGCGACCTACGCGCAGCTCACGGCGTTCCTCGACGGCTGGCTGCAGGACCGTGCGATCACGTGGGACCGCGCGCTGATCGGCGGCTTCTCGATGGGCTGCGTCATGTCCTACGCGACCGCCCTCGGCCCGCGTCGGCCGGTGCCCGCCGGCGTGCTCGCGATGAGCGGCTTCATCCCCACTGTCGAGGGCTGGAACGCCGAGTTCGAGACACGCCCCGACGTGCCGGTCTTCATCACGCACGGCGCCCGCGATCCCGTCATCCCGGTCGACTTCGCGCGCGACGCCCGCCGGCGGCTGGAGGGCGCGGGGCTGCCCGTCGAGTACCACGAGCACGCGGGGGCGCACCATCTCGACCCGCGCACGCTGCCGCGCATGACCGCGTGGGTCGCGGAGCGCACGGCGCAGTTCGCGCCGTGAGTCCACGCGCTGACCGAGGGGTCTTGCGACTTCCGTCCATGTGCTGGACGTAAAACGCAACACCCCTACAGCACGCTCGCCGCAAGCGCGCCGAGGGCGCTGAGGACGAGCACCGCCAGCACCGCTCGCTCGTGACGCTCCCCCTGCAGCCAGGCGAACACGCGGCGGCCCGCGACCTGGCCGACGAGGGCGGCGGCGAGCAGCACCCAGACGCCGCTCGGCAGCGTGAACGTCCCGCTCAGGAGCAGCACCGGCAGAGCGAGCAGCGATTGGGCGATGAACACCGCGGCCAGCGTGTCGCGCATGGCGGCGGGCGTGGCGCCGCGGCCGAGCAGGTAGAACGCGAGCGGCGGCCCGCTGACGGAGTTCGCGGTCGCCAGCGCCCCGCTCGCAGCACCTGCGGCGGGTGCGTGCCATGCGCGCGGACGCAGCGCGGCCGCGCCGCCGCGCAGGCGCACCGCCAGACCCGCGAGCACGGCCACCCCGACGAGCGCCGACAGGGGCCGCTCGGGCAGCTCGCGCAGCGCGAGCGCGCCGAGGAGGAGCCCCGGCACCGACCACCCCACGAGCAGCCTCGCGTCGCGCGTCAGCACGACCGGCCGCCGTCGCTCGGTCGCCAGCGTCAGCCCGTTGAGCAGCAGGCCCAGCAGCACTCCCGCGCTCACCGCCTCCTGCGGACCCAGCACCGCGAACAGCAGCGGGGCGGCGACGAGCGAGAAGCCGAAGCCGGTCGCGGACTGCAGCGCCGCGCCGACCAGGACCGCCAGCGCAGCGACCGCGACGCTCACGCCGGTCCTACGGCGTCGGCGCGACGAGCAGCGAGCGGCCGGTCATCTCGGGCGGCTGTGCGATCCCGAGCAGCTCGAGCGCCGTCGGGGCGATGTCGCCGAGAATCCCGCCGGCGGGATCGAGCGCGGCGCCCTCGACGGTGACGACCAGCGGCACCGGGTTCAGCGAGTGCGCGGTGTTCGGCGCCCCGTCGGGCTCGAGCATGTGGTCGGCGTTGCCGTGGTCCGCCGTGACGAGGCAGACGCCGCCCGTGGAGGCGACGCACTCGACGATCCGCTCCAGGCAGCCGTCGACGGTCTCGATCGCGGCGATGGCGGCCGGGATCACGCCCGTGTGGCCCACCATGTCGGGGTTGGCGAAGTTGATGATCGCGAATCGGAAGTCCTCCTCGTGCCACGCAGTCACGAAGGCCTCGGTCGCCTCGCGCGCGCTCATCTGCGGCTTGAGGTCGTACGTCGGCACGTCGCGCGGCGACGGCACGAGCTCGCGCCGCTCACCGTCCTCCGGGCGCTCCTTGCCGCCCCCGAAGAAGTACGTCACGTGCGGGTACTTCTCGGTCTCCGCGACATGCAGCTGGCGGCCGCCGTGCGCCGCGATGACGCGCGGCAGCGTGACGGTCGGCCGCATCGGCCGGAAGATCACCGGATAGTCGCCGCCGGTCCCGCCGTACTCGGTGAGCGTCGTGTAGCGCGCGACCGCCGGCACCCCGCGGCGATCGATCTCCGGGCAGACCGGCTCCGCCAGCGCGCGCGAGATCTCGCGCATCCGGTCGGGCCGGAAGTTGAAGGCCAGCACGGAATCGTCCGCGCGGATCGCGCCCTCCTCGCCGACGCGGGTCGGCGCGATGAACTCGTCGGTCTCGCCGCGTTCGTACGCGGCGTAGGCCGCGGCGGCGGCGTTCGGCGCCGCATGGTCGGCGATGCCGTGCACGAGCAGGTCGTACGCGAGCTGGATGCGCTCCCAGCGGTTGTCGCGGTCCATCGCGTAGAAGCGCCCCACGACGCTGGCGACGCGTCCGATGCCCGCCTCGGCGCACCAGCCCTCGAGCGTTTCCAGGAATCCGATCCCGCTGTGCGGCAGCGTGTCGCGCCCGTCCGTGAAGGCGTGGATCACGAGATCCTCGACGCCCGCCTCCGCAGCAGTGTGCAGCAGCGCGTGAAGATGCTCGATGCTCGAGTGCACGCCGCCGTCTGAGACGAGCGTCAGGACGTGCACGCGCGGCGTCGCGCGCAGCGCGTCGAGCAGCACGCGGTTGCTGCCGAAGCCCGGCAGCTTCGCGGCCTCGTCGATGAGCGTGAGGTCCTGCTTGACGACCGTGCCCGCGCCGAGGTTCAGGTGACCGACCTCGGAGTTGCCCATCTGCCCCTCGGGCAGCCCGACGGCGCCGCCGCAGGCCGTCAGCGTCGTGTGCGGGTAGCGCTTCCAGAGCCGGTCGAAGACCGGCGTGTGGGCCAGCGACACCGCGTTGCCCGGCCCGTCGGGCGCCAGTCCCCAGCCATCGAGGACGACGAGGCAGACCGAGGAGGCAGCGGCCACGCTAGGAGGCGGCGGCGACGACCTGCACGGCGGCGTCGACGATACGCGCGAAGGATTCCGGCTCCAGCGAGGCGCCGCCCACGAGCGCGCCGTCGATGTCGGGCAGCGCGAGCAGCTCGGGCGCGCTGTCGGGCGAGACCGAGCCGCCGTAGAGGACGCGCGCCAGCGGCGCGGCTGAGGGCGCCTTGTCGCCGATCAGCGCGCGGATGAACGCGATCGCGTCCTGGGCCTGCTCGGGCGTGGCGACCTTGCCGGTGCCGATCGCCCAGATCGGCTCGTACGCCACCGTGACCTCCGCGATCTGCTCGGCCGTCAGGCGGTCGAGCCCCTCCTGGACCTGGTGGCGCAGCTTGCGCTCGGTGTCGCCGCGCTCGCGCTCCTCCTCGCTCTCACCGACGCAGAGGATCGGCTTGAGGCCGTGCTCGAATGCCGTGGCCATCTTCTGCGCGAGCGCCTTGTCGGTTTCGTTGAAGTGCTCGCGGCGCTCCGAATGGCCGAGCACGACGCCGTGGGCGTCGATCTGCGTCAGCATCGGCGCCGAGACCTCGCCGGTGAACGCGCCCTTCTCCGCCTCGTGCATGTTCTGTGCGAAGACCTCGACGCGCGACCCGCGCGTCGAGTCGACCATCGCCTGCAGCGCCGTGAACGGCACGCAGATCGCGCCGTCGACGCCGTCGGCGCTGTACACGCGCGGCAGCAGGCCCTGGATGTAGTCCTCGGCCTCCTCGACGGTCTTGTGCATCTTCCAGTTGCCGGCGATGAACGGCGTGCGTGCCACTACCTGAGGACCTCGAGGCCGGGCAGCGTCTTGCCCTCGAGCAGCTGCAGCGAGGCGCCGCCGCCCGTCGACATGTGCGTGATCTGGTCGTCGAGGCCGAACTGCGCCAGCGCCGCCGCGCTGTCGCCGCCACCGACGACGGTGACGGCATCCGTGGCCGCGACGGCCTCGGCGACGGCGCGCGTGCCGGCCGCGAACGGCGCCAGCTCGAAGGCGCCCATCGGGCCGTTCCAGAACACGGTCTTCGCCGACGCGATCTCGGCGGCGTACAGCTCAGCGGTCCGCGGGCCGATGTCGAGGCCCATGAGGTCCTCGGGCACGTCGATCTCGTCAGAGGTGATCGGCTCGGCGTCGGCCGAGAACTCCTCAGCCAGCACGTGGTCGACCGGCAGGCGCAGCGTGCCCTCGCCCTGCGCCAGCGCGCGGGCGGCGGGCTCGACGCCCTCGGCCTCGCACAGCGAGCCGCCGACCTCGTG
>DASZDB010000289.1:0-2450 GCA_035942495.1 Solirubrobacteraceae bacterium | reverse complement strand
TCGTGGCGCTGAGCCTGTCGCTGGCCGTCCTCACGCCGATCCCCGAGGGCGCGTCGAAGCGCGTGCGCGCGGCGCGCCGCGTGCTCGTCGTCGGCGGCGGCCTCGCGATGAGCGTCGCGATCACGCTGTCGTTCATGGGCCGCTGGCTGGAGTCGGGCATCGCCGGATGCGTCGCGATCGTGATCGTGAGCGCCTGCCTGTGGCTCGGCCTGACGTCGCGCTTCTCGCCGCGCGGCGAGGACGACGACGACGGTCAGGACGGTGGTGGCGGGCCGCGCAAGAAGCCCGATCCGCCGGCGCCGCCGGAGCCCGCCGGCGGACCGCCCGAGGATCTCTGGACGGAATTCGATCGCGCTCGCGCCGCCTGGGAGCGCGATCGCACGCCGATCGGCACGTAGCTCCGCACGCGACGCCTGCGCCGTTCACCCGCCGCGGGTCGCCAAGCTGTGCGCTCATGCTGCGCTTTGACACCTGCTCGATCGAGGAGGAACCGGCCGCGACGCTCGTGCGGGCCATGCGCGACGAGATCGCCGGGCTGTACGAGGGGTTGGAGCTCGACGGCGCGCAGATGCCGAAGGCCGGGCCCGCCGAGATGGGCCCGCCCGGCGGCACGTTCATCGTCGGCTACGAGGACGATGTCGCCGTGTGCTGCGGCGGACTCAAGCACCTGCCCGACGGGGCGTGCGAGATCAAGCGGATGTTCGTCGTCGAGAAGGCGCGCGGGCGCGGCGTCGCGCGCGAGCTGCTCACCGAGCTCGAGCGTCGCGCGCGCGAGCTCGGCTACAGCGTCGCGCGCCTGGATACCGGCCCTCGTCAACCGCGCGCGCAGGGGATGTACGAGCGCGCGGGCTACGCCGCGATCGAGAACTTCAACGCCAACCCGGTGGCCAGCTTCTTCGGCGAGAAGCGGCTGGAGCACTGAGCGCGCGGGTCCGGACAGAAGTCGACCCCGGCGAATGTCGCCGGGGCCGAAGCCCTACGCCGATCGTCGGACGATCGGTCAGCGGTTGCCCATATCGCTGGGCGTCTTCGGGTGGGCCTGCTTCGCCTCCGGATCGGAGGCGTCGTAGTCGGGCTGCTGGCCGTACCCGCGCTGGCCGACCTCGTCGGGGCCGTCGTTGCCCAGCGAGCCGGGCGCCTCGTCGGCCGCGCCCGGGCCGGTGCTCATCGGGCCGGAATCGCCCTGGCCGGCCTCCGCCGCCTCGTCCTTCTTCAGCGAGTCGGGCTGCATGTGGGGCGAGGGATCGCCGGTTCCTCCGGTGTAGTCGACGCGCCCCGCGTCCGGCGAGTCGTCGGCCTCCTGACCGCCGAAGCCACCCGCGTGCGCCGTGCCCGTCGTTCCGCCCTCGGTGTCGAGCCGAGACTTCTGGACGTTCGCTCCGCCGGTGTCAGCACCGAGCGAACCCTCCTGCACGTCCTCCGCGCGCCCCTCTTTGTACGCCTGGTCCGGGCTCTTGGTTCCGGGCCCCTCCTGCTTGCCTTCCAAGTCGGGCATGCTCTCTCCTCCAATGGTGGGTGACGCCGCTGGATTGCTCCCACGGCGGCACATGGCCGATCGCGGCGAGTTACGTCACGGCGTTGCGTGCGTGGTAGCTGGTGCTCCCGCGGCGACCGCTGGCGCCTTATGAGGCGGCGCCGGCGGCGTGGGAACACGGAAACCGCTAGAGGCTGCCAGCCTCCTGCGGCGTGGTGTCGGAGGCTTCCTTCGCCTCACCCTTCTGGTCGTGCGCTGCCTCCGTGCCGACCGTGCCACTCGTGATGTCTGCGTCCTTGAGCGCGTAGGGCTCAGGGTTGTCCTCAGGCGCCGCGTCCGGAGCGGGGCTGCGGTTCTTGCCGAGGTCTGACTGCTCGTCGGTCATGCTGTCACCTCTCCATTTGACTGCGGTTGACGCACTTCGTCATACCCACTCGTCAGACAGTGGAACGCCCAATTGCGCGCTCCCGACGACGCGCTCATGACACCCCGATGTTCGAGGCGCGGGGCCCTCGCGGAGGAGAGGACCTTGCCGGGGGAGCCCCGCGCCGCGCGCAGGGGATACCCAGGTGTTTCAGCGCCGGAAACCGCCTTTTTGTCCGAATCACTGACGGTGAGCGCAGGCCACCGCGGGCGTCACTGTGACGTGACCGCTGCGCGCCACGCCTGAACGGTGTGACGACCGGGCGGGGCACGGTCCGTCGGCCGTTACGGCGCTTCGGCTCGCGCCTTCAGCTCCGGCGGGCGCGCGTCCACGAGGCTCTCGCGCAGCTTGCCGATGCGCTCGGCGTTGAGCAGGAAGTTCAGGACGCCACCGGGGTTGACGTCGAGCTGGTAGGTCGCGCCGGTGCGGCCGCCACCCAGGTCCTCCAGCGTCCACGAGCCGGAGAGCGCCGAGAGGTCGCCCGACATGCGTTCGAACGACATCCGCGTCGGCCCTGCGTAGGAGCACTCGAGCTTCATCTTGATCTTGGTG
>DASZDB010000288.1:0-11226 GCA_035942495.1 Solirubrobacteraceae bacterium | reverse complement strand
GTGGCGGCCGCGCGCAGCGAGGCTGCCGCGCTGGCGGCCGCCGCGGGCCTGCAGGCGGGCGCGATCGTCGGCATCCGGCGCGACAGCCCACCGATCGGCTACTGGGATCAGGACACCGGCCGCTTCGGCCCCGGCGTCTGGTGCGGGCGCGTCTACGCCGGTCGTCGCGTCGTGCGCCTCGCCGACGGGACGACGCGACGCAGGTCGCGCTTCCACCACGGCTGCCCGGTGCCGAAGAACGCGTCGATCCGCGTCACGCTGACGTTCGCGGCGAGCCGCTAGCGTCTGGCGCTTGCACGACCACGGCATCGCGGACATACGAAACGCCCGGCTGGCGTGGTGGAGCGACGGCGACGGCGCAGGCGATCCACTCGTGCTCGTCCACGCCGGTGTCGCGGACGCGCGCATGTGGGAGCCGATCGTGCCGGCGCTCGCCGAGACCCGCCGCGTGGTGCGCTTCGACATGCGGGGCGCCGGCCAATCGCGCTCCGCCCCCGGGGCCTACTCTCCGCCCGGCGATCTCGCCGCGCTGCTCGACGCGCTCGCCATCGAACGGGCGCACGTCGTCGGCGCCTCGTGGGGCGGGCTCGTCGCGCTCGAGTTCGCCGCCGCGTGGCCGGACCGCGTCGCGTCGCTCGTGCTGCTCGCCGCGAGCCTTTCCGACATCGACCCGTCGCCCGACCTGATGGCGTTCGCCGAGGCCGAGGAGGCGGCGATCGCGGTCGGCCGGGTCGACGATGCCGTCCAGATCAACGTGCGGATGTGGGCGGGGCAGAGCACACCGCAGGTGCAGGCGCTCGTCGCCGACATGCAGCGCATCGCGTTCGAGCTGCAGCTGCGCGAGCACGCCGAGTCCGACGAGCTCGACCCGCCGGTGTCCGCCCGCCTCGGCGCAGTCGACGTACCGGCGACGGTCGCCTATGGCGACCGCGACGTCGGGGACTTCGAGCAGATCGCGCGGCGCCTGCACGGCGGGCTGCCCGACGCGACGCTGCACGAGATCACGGGCGCCGGCCACCTGCTCGCACTCGACCAGCCCGACGAGGTGACGCGGCTCATCCTGCGCCACCTCGACCGCGCGGGAGGCTAGGACTCGAGCGTCGCCTCCACGCTCATGTCGACGTTCCCCTTCAGCGCGCCCGAGATCGGGCAGCCGTCGCGTGCGGAGGCGGCCGCGGCCGCGAACGTCTCCTGGTCGATGCCGGGCACGCGCCCGCTGACGACGATCCGCGACGACGTGACGCCCTCGCCCGGAACGAACTCGACGGTCGCCGTCGCCTCGAGCTGCTCGGGCGGGGTGCCGGCCTCGGCGAGCTCGTGCGAGAGCTGCATGCAGTAACACGACGAGTGCGCGGCGGCGAGCAGCTCCTCCGGGCTCGTCTTCCCGGCGGCGCGCTCGGTGCGCGAGGCCCAGGAGACGTCGGTGCCCGGAAACGCTCCGCTCTGCGGCGTCGACTCCCCCGCGCCCGTCGCGAGGTCGCCCTGCCAGACCGTTGTCGCGCTGCTCGCAGCCGCCATCCTGCCTCCTTCGGAATCGTCGTCTCGCTGACCGGTAGTGGCAGGCTACCGCCGGTCGTCAGGCTTCGGCGACCGCCGCCGGCGTGCGATGGCGGCGGACGAGCAGCCAGGTCAGCCAGATCCCCACGCCGAAGAGCGGCAGCCCCATCGCGGTCTTCACGACGCCGAGCGCCACGACGCTGTGCGTGAGGTACAGCGGCAGCTGGACGAGCAGGCGCAGCGCGAAGAGCCCCGCCCACAGCCAGGTCGCGAGGTAGAAGGCGCGGGCGCGCTGCGGGTCGCGGCGCCACGCGCTGCCCTCGCCGTCGAGGTTGGCGACGATCACGCCGACGAGCGGGTGCTTGACCGCGATCGAGATGAGAAACGCCGCGGCGTACGCGGCGTTCGCCAGCAGGCCGGGCAGAAAGAAGTCCTCGGCGCGCCCGCTGCGCGTCGCGATGAACGCGGCGAAGCCGACGCCGATGAGGCCCGACAGCGCGTGCATCGGCGATTCGCGTTTGATCAGGCGCGCCACCGTGAGCACGAGCGCCAGCCCGACGGCGACGGCCGCCGCGGTGTTCGTGTCCGACCCCGAGGCCGTGTAGGCGATGACGAACGCGACCGCCGGAAGCGACGTCTCGGCCATGCCCAGCGGCCCGCCGACGGCCTCTCGGATGCTCGTCGGCGAAGCGGCGGGCGGCGTGTCGGGCTTGTCGCTCATCCCGTGATGATGTCGCACCGCAATCCCGCGCCCTGCCGATCAGCGGTTGCGGCGCAGCGCGGTGGGGCCGAGCAGGACCGCGCCGATGATGAGAAACGGGACGAGGTTGAGCACGTGCAGCACGAGCGCGTAGGAGAGCGCCTCGGCGTGCGGGACGTCGAAGGCGTTCAGCGCGATGATCGTCGCTGCCTCGAAGACGCCGAGCGCCGCCGGACTCGAGGGCAGCACGAGCGAGAGGTTGACCGCGACCGTGACGAGGATCGCCGCGTCGAGCGGCAGGTCGAGGTGGAAGGCGTCCATCAGGATCCAGTAGGAGAGCGCGAGCCCCACCCACGAGGCGACCGTCAAGGCGAACCCGCGCAGCGCGATGACGGGATTGCGCAGCGCGACGAGCCCGCGCGTCGCGTTGATCGCCGCCGCCTCCACCCGCTCGGCGAAGCCCGGTCGCCGGATGCGCCGCAGCGGGCTGAGCAGCCAGTGCACGGCGCGCTCGTCGTAGCGCACGATGAGCACGATCACCACGGCGAGGGCGACCGTGACGATCGCGCCGAGGATCGCCGCGTTGCGCAGCCAGGAGATCTCCGGCAGCCACGGGTAGGCGCAGAGCAGGATGAGCAGCAGTGCGAGCATGTCGAAGACGCGCTCGACAACGACGGTTCCGACGATCTCGCCGAGCGGTGTCTTCGCACGGCTGTTCAGCGCGATCACCCGCGCGGCCTCGCCGGCGCGCGCCGGCAGGATGTTGTTGAAGAAGTAGCCGACGAGCAGCCCGTACATCACCGCGCGCAGCGGGGGGCGCATCTCGTGGTCGTAGAGCGCCCACCAGCGCACGCCGCGCAGGACGACCCCCGCCGCGAAGACCGGCAGCGCGGGGATGAGCCAGACGAGGTCGCTCTCGCGCAGCGACCGCACCGCGTCGTCGAAGTCGACGCCGCGCAGCGCCAGGTACATGCAGCCCACGGTGACCGCGAGCCCGATGACCGCCAGCAGCGGCCGTACACCGCGACGGCTCGTCACCGGCGACAGCGCACGGCGAACAGCACCCACACGGCTGTGACGCCGTCGCGCCACGTGATGTTCTTGCCTTCGGCGTAGGTGCGCCCGTAGTAGGAGATCGGCATCTCGTAGATGCGCAGCTTGCGCCGGCAGATCTCGCCGGTGATCTCCGGCTCGATTCCGAAGTCGTCGCGCGTGAGGCGCAGCGACGCAAGGACCTCGGAGCGAAACGCCTTGTAGCCCGTCTCCATGTCGCTCAGCGTCGTGTTGAACAGCACGCCGGTCAGCAGCGAGAGAAAGCGGTTGCCCATCAGGTGCCAGAACATGTAGGCACGCTGCGGCGCGCCGCCGCTGAGGCGAGACCCGTAGACGACGTCCGCGACGCCCTGCTGGATCGGTCTGATCAACGCGATCACGTCGGCTGGGTCGTACTCCATGTCGGCGTCCTGGATGACCGCGATCTCCTTCGCGACGCGGGTCGCCGCCAGCCGCACGGCCGAGCCCTTGCCGCGGTTGGGCTGGCGCAGCAGCTCGACATGCCGGTGCGCCGCGGCGTACGTCTCGACGATCGATGCCGTGCCGTCCGTCGAACCGTCGTCGACGACGACGATCTGCGCATCGATCCCGAGCGCGTCGATCCGCGTCAGGACCTCGCCGATCGTCGCCGCCTCGTTATACGCCGGGATCAGGAACGAGACGCCGATGCGAGCCATTGAACTGCACCCGACGGCCGCGACACCGCTTGGGTAGATTCGCCGGCAATGGTTGCGGCGCGCGACAACCGCGGCGTCGCGCTCCGGCTGGGCGGCGCCGTCGCGCTCTTCCTTCTGCTCGTCGGACAGGCGCAGGTCACGGTCCTCGATGGCAACTCGATGCTCGCCGTCGCGCAGTCGATCGTGCACGAGGGGTCTCTGTCGGTGCCGGAGAACCTCGGTGTGCCCGGGCACGACGGCACGACGCACTACTCCAAGTACGGCCTGCTGCTGCCGCTGCTGTCGATCGTGCCGGTGCTCATCGCGCAGCCGATCGGTGCGCTCACCGGTCGCGTGGACCTCATCGAGGCTGCCGCCGCCGCGTCGATCATGCCGCTCGTCGCGGGTGCCCTCGCCGCCACGCTCTTCCTCCTGGGCCGCCGGCTCGGCGCGCCGCGGCCGGCGGCGGCGCTCGTCGCGACCGGCATCGTCCTGGGGACCTACCTGCTGCCCTACGGCCGCGACTTCTTCACCGAGCCGCTCGTCGCGCTCGGGCTCGTGGTCATGGTCGAGCGCGCGCTCGCCGGCCACGAGCAGCAGGCCGCGCTGGCGCTCGCGGCGGCGGTCCTCGCGCGACCGCAGTCGGCGGCGTTCGCGCCGCTGCTGCTCGGCTTCCTCGCGTTGCGCGGCGACGGTGTCAAGGCGATCGCGCGTACGATCCCGCCGCTCGGCGCCGCGGCGATCGTCACCGTCGCCTACAACCTGCACCGCTTCGGCGACCCGCTGGAGTTCGGCTACCGCATGCCCGTCGACCCGGGCTTCACGACGCCGCTGGTAGAAGGCGCGAGCGGGCTGCTCTTCGGGCCGGAGAAGTCGCTGTTTCTGTTCGCGCCCGCGCTGCTGCTGGTGCCGTTCGCGTTCGTCGCGCTGTGGCGCCGGGCGCGTCTCACCACACTGCTGCTGGCGGCGCTGTTCGCGGTGACGTTCGTGCTCGCCGCGACGTGGCATTCCTGGCAGGGCGGGTGGAGCTGGGGCCCGCGGCTCGTGATCCCCGGCGTCGCGCTCGTGCTCGTCGCGCTCGGCCCCTGGATCGGAACGCACCGCGGGCGCGCCGCACTCGCCGGCGCGCTGTTCGCGCTCGGTTTCGTACTGTCGTTCTCGGCCGTGCTCGCCCCGCCGGGGATGCAGCTGATCGACCGCGCCCCGGGCACCGTCGGGCCGCAGATCGTGCGCCAGTACCGCGAGCTGCCGCGGTTGACGGAGAACTCGATCGACGCCGCCGACGACCGCGCGTCACGCGGGCGCGACTACCGGCGCTACCTCTCGCTGTGGCAGGCCAACCTCGTGCGCCAGGTCGGCGGCGCCGCGGCGCTGCCCGCCCTGCTCGTCACGCTGCTGGGGCTCGCGGCGCTGCTGTGGTTCGGCCGGGGACTCGTGACGCAGCTGCGCCACGGCTAGCTTGTTACGGAGACATGGCCAACGTCCAATAGGCGCTAAGGTTCCGCGCTCGGCCGACACGGACAGGGGAGACAGCAACATGGCACGCCCGATCATCCTCGGCGTCGTCGGAGATTCAGCCTCGGGGAAGACGACCCTCACGAAGGGCCTTGTCGAGATCCTCGGCACGGAGAACGTCACCCACATCGGGATGGACGACTACCACCGCTACGACCGCCAAGAGCGCAAAGAGCACGAGATCACTCCGCTCAATCCCGAGTGCAACTACATGGACATCATCGATCAGGACCTCGCGCACCTGCGCAACGGGGAGCCGATCCTCAAGCCCGTCTACCAGCACGGCGACGGCACGTTCGGCCGGCCGGAGTACGTCAAGCCGCAGCGCTTCGTGCTCATCGAGGGCCTGCTCGGCTACCACACGTCAGAGCTCGCGTCGAACTTCGACGTGCGCGTGTACCTCGCGCCCCCGGAGGAGCTGCGCCGCGAGTGGAAGGTCAAGCGCGACACGACCAAGCGCGGCTACACCGAGGAGCAGGTGCTCGCCGAGCTCGACACGCGTGAGCCCGACTCCGAGGCCTTCATCCGCCCGCAGCGCTCGCGCGCGGACATCGTCGTCTCCTTCCAGCCCGGCGGACAGGACGACCCCGACCATCTCGACGCGGTGCTCACGCTGCGCGAAGGCCTGCCGCACCCCGACCTCTCCTCGCTGGAGGGCGGGGGCGACGCGATCGAGGTCGAGCAGCGCGCCTCGGAACGGCGCATCCGGATTCCGGGCGAGATCGACAAGGAACGCGGCGCCGCCATCGAGGAGGCGATCTGGGAGCAGATGCACTTCGCCAGCCACCTGCGCACCGAGCAGCTCGGGCTGTTCGCGATCGGCACCGACGAGGAGCACCGCTCGGAGTCGCTGGCGATCACGCAGGTGCTGATCCTCTACCACCTCGTGACCGCGAAGGCCACCGCCGCGATCGGCGGCGACGACGTCGCCAACGGACGCGAGTCAGGCGTGCCGTCCCCCGCGTAGCTTCGCGGGCTCGGCGCGGCGCGGTCAGCTGTAGGCGTCCCAGAGCTTCAGGAACGGCAGCGGATCGAGGGGCGCGCCGCCGGTGTACCAGCCCGGCCCGCTCCACAGCTCGAAGTGCAGATGGCAGCCGTGGGCGTCGCCGGTGTCGCCGACGTTTCCGATCGGCTGCCCCGTGAGCACGCGCGCCCCCTTCGCCAGGGGCGACGGCGCGGCGAGGTGCATGTAGACGTAGTCGATGTCGGTGCCCTCGCAGTCGATGACGATGTAGTTGCCGGCGGATCGTTCGAACCTGTTGAGCTTCACGACCCCGCCACGCGCGGCCACCATCGGCGTGCCGCAGCGCGCGAACACGTCGTGGCCCTGGTGCGTGTGGCCGTTGCGCTCGGCGCCGAAGGTCGCTTGTCCGGAGCCGTAGGAGTGGCGCCCGCGCACGGGGAAGATGTGATCGACGAGGTCGAAGCCGCCGCTCGCCAGCGCCGACGGCACTGACGCGGCGACCGCGCCGGAGCCGCCGCCGGCGTCACCGTCGAAGACCCGGAACTCGTAGCGGCCCGCCGGCTGCGCCACGCCGGCGACACGGCCGTCCCAGGTGACCGAGCTGACCGCCTCGGGCTCCAGCACGAGCGGCCACGTGGTGACCACCGCGCCGTCGATCACGCGCACGAGCGCGACCGTCACCGCCATCGCCTGTCGTGCCAGCAGGTCGACGCGCGCCGGCCGGGCGGCGTCGAGGTAGACGCGGCGCCCGATGACCTTGACATCGAGCGCGGCGCCGCCGCCCGCGCCGCGCTGAATGGAGATGACCGCCCGACTGGCCGCCGAGCGCGCCCCATCGGCGTTGACGGCGCGCAGCCGGCCGCTCGTCGCCTTCTCGGGGACCGTCACGTCGACGCTGTCGCGGCGGGTCTTGCTCACGCGCACGGTCGCGTTGTCATCGTGGCCGCCCCCGCCGAGGAACACGATCTTGGCGATCTCGCGCATGTGCGTGCCGCGGACGCGCAGCAGGCTGCCCGGCTTGGCCGCCTCCGTGGTCGCGCAGCCGGCCACGCACGAGATCGACTTGATGGTCGGCGGCGCGGACGCGAAGGCGCCGCCGGACCCCGCGGACGCGCTCGCGGGCGCGACCAGTCCTGCTCCGCATGCCATCAGCACGACGCTGCGCCTCAGCTCGACCAGTCCCCCGCGTTGTCGATCGTCCCCCCGAGACCACCCGCCGAACGGGGATCCGGCGATCTGCTGCGCGGGACCGTAGCGGATCGCGCGGCGGCGCCGCCGCCCGGATTGGCCGGCGATACCGATGTCGATTTCGATTCTCTACACTGCTGACTCGCCGCGCGGAACCTTCGCGTGGCGTTTTTCAGTCATGAAGACCTACGTCGCCAACGCCAACGATCGCGAGCGCAACTGGCTCGTCGTCGACGCCACCGGGCAGACCCTCGGCCGCCTGGCGACCCAGATTGCCGACACGCTGCGCGGCAAGCGCAAGCCGACCTACACGCCGCATGTCGATACCGGCGACTTCGTCGTCGTCATCAACGCGGAGAAGATCGCGGTCACCGGCAACAAGCGCGCGGACAAGATGTACTACCGCCACTCGGGCTACCCCGGCGGGCTGAAGACGCGCACGCTCAACGACATGCTCGAGCGCCGCCCCGAGGAGGTCCTGCGCCTCGCGGTCAAGGGCATGCTGCCCCGCAACCGCCTCGCCCGCAAACAGCTCACGAAGCTCAAGATCTACGCCGGGCCCGAGCATCCTCACCAGGCCCAGAAACCGCAACCGATGGAGCTGTCCTCGTGATCGACGACGAGAGCGTCGAGCCGCCCGAGTCCGAAGAGGCCGCGGCGCCCACGCCGGAGGCCGAGGCCTCCACTCCCGTCCCCGCCGACGCGCCCGCTGCCGCCCCCGCCGACCCGGCTGCGCCGCTCGAAGAGGACGTCGACGACAACGAGCCGGCCACTCCCCGCGTGAAGCCGGCGATCCCGGGCGCCGACCTCGAGGTCGACATCGTGCTCGAGGGTGCCGACCCGCTGGCTCGCGACGAGGAGGAGGCCGCCGAGGCCGCCGCGGCCGCCGCGGCCGAGGAGGATCGCGCCGACGAGCAGCCCGTCGCCGCCGTCATCGACCTTGCCGCGGGCGCGCGCTACCGCGCGACCGGCAAGCGCAAGACGGCCGTCGCCCGCGTCATCCTGCGCCCGGGCACCGGCGCCTACATGGTCAACGGCAAGACGCTCGACGACTACTTCCCGCGTCCCGCCCTGGGACGCAACATCCGCCAGCCGCTCGAGGCCGTCGGCTACGAGGACCGCATGGACGTCGTCGTCCGCGTGCACGGCGGCGGCGTCAGCGCCCAGGCGGGCGCGCTGCGCCACGGCATCTCGCGCGCGCTGCTCGAGGCCGACCCGAACCTTCGTGGCGAGCTCAAGCGCCGCGGCTTCCTCACGCGCGACCCGCGCGTCAAGGAACGCAAGAAGGCCGGGCTGAAGAAGGCCCGTAAGCGGCCGCAGTTCAGCAAGCGCTAGCGGCGCTTCGCGCGTACACGTCCACGTGCGCAAGCTCTTCGGCACCGATGGTGTGCGAGGCGTTGCCGGCGAGGTGCTGACCGCCGAGCTGGCGCTCGCGCTCGGCGCCGCCGCAACCCGTGAGATCGGCGGGGAGCGCCCGCGCGTGCTCGTCATCCGCGACACGCGCGAGTCCGGCGCGATGCTCGAGTCCGCGCTCGCCGCGGGGATCGCCTCGGCCGGCGGCGACGTGCTGCTCGGCGGCGTGCTGCCGACGCCCGCCGCGCCGCTGCTGATCGGGCAGTACGGCTTCGATCTCGCGGCGGTCATCTCGGCGTCGCACAACCCGTTCGAGGACAACGGGATCAAGTTCTTCGGCGCCGACCGCTTCAAGCTGTCCGACGAGACCGAGCTCGCGATCGAGCAGCGCCTCGACGTCGAGCCGAGCGGACCGCCTGCTCGGATCGGCGCGATCAGCGCATTGCGCGGCACAGACGAGGACTACCTGCGCGCGTTGCAGGAGCGCTTCGCCGACCTCTCGCTGGAGGGGGTCGACGTGGTGCTGGACTGCGCGAACGGTGCGACTCACCGCTGCGCGCCCGAGATCTTCCGCCGCATGGGGGCGAAGGTGACGCTGCTCGCGTCCGAGCCCGATGGACGCAACATCAACGACGGCTGCGGCTCGACGCACGCCGGGCCGATCGTCGAGCGGGTGCGCGCGGGCGGCCACGACCTCGGCTTCGCCTTCGACGGCGACGGCGACCGCGTCCTGGCGGTGGATCGCACGGGCGCGCTGGTCGACGGCGACGAGCTCATCGCGCTCGCGACGCTGCACCTGCGCGACCGCGGCCGCCTGCCGGGCAACGGCGTCGTCGTCACGGTGATGACGAACTTCGGCTTTCACACGGCGATGCAGGCGGCGGGGGTGGAGGTCGCGACGACGGCTGTCGGCGATCGTTACGTGCTCGAGGAGCTGCGCGCGCGCGAGTGGGGGCTCGGCGGCGAGCAGTCCGGGCACATCATCGACATGGGCTTCGTGCCCTCGGGTGACGGCATCGCGGCGGCGCTGCTGACGCTCGAGGCGCTCGCCGGCGGCGATCTCGCCGAGCGCAGCGCGATGGACAAGCTGCCCCAGAAGCTCGTCAACGTGCGCGTGCCCGACCGCGACGCGGCGATGGCGAGCGCAGAGCTCACCGAGGCGACCGAGCGCGAATCGTCGGCGTTGGAGGGGCGCGGGCGGGTGCTCGTGCGCCCGTCGGGCACCGAGCAGCTCGTGCGCGTGATGGTCGAGGCGCCGACGGAGGAGGAGACCGACGCGGTGTGCTCCCGGCTGGTGGCGATCGTGCGATCCGGAAGCTGACTCGCCGGCCTCGTCGTCAGCTGGGCGGTGGTGCGGCGAACCGCTGCCGCCTGTTCAGGCCGGCCGGCGGATTCACCCCACATCATCGGGCTCGTCGCGCTTCCAGTATCCGCGGATGTCCGTCGACGCGGCGAGCAGGGGGCGCCCGGCGCGCAGGTGATCGCGGATGTCGCGCATGGCGAGCGCTTCGCCGCCACCCCATGCCTGTCCCGGCTGCCGGGGCAGATCGATCCGCCTGAGGGTGTCGCGCAGGACGGTGGTCGTCCCCGGCGGTCTGTCGTGACGGGCTGCCCAGTGCAGGCGAACGTCGGCGACGCTGTCGACGGCTTGGCGTTCGCTCTCGTTGCCGATCTCGGCGACCGCGATCACGGGAAGCCCGGCGGGCGCGGATTCGAGGATCGCCAGCAACGCGGGCAGCGCGGTCTCGTCCGCCACGAGCAGCCACCACCGGGCCTCGGGGTCCGGCCGCCAGTGTGCGCGGGGCCCCGCGAACCCGACCCGGTCGCCGGCGTCGGCATGTGCAGCCCACTCGATGCCACGACCGGCCACGCCATGCCGGAAGAAGTCGATGTCGACCGTCGCCTGTGACGGGTCGTGTCGGCGCACCGTGAAGTTGCGCCAGTGCTGCTCGCGTCGCCCGCCTGAGAAGCGCCAGCCGGCCTCGGGCAGCACGAGCCGCTCGCCGTCGAGCGGCCAGCCGAGGGTGATGACCTCGCCCGGCTGCTCGACGCCGAGGTTCGCGAACGCCGGCGCGTTCAGCGTGAGGCAGAGCATGGCCTCCGTGACCGGCCGGCGCGCCGTGACGGTGGCGATGCCGGTGTGCAGCGGAAAGGCACGACTCATCGGGCCTGCGATACGAGCTCGGCGCGCCGCCCGGCGCGGGACGCCGGCACGATCAGCGGTGCGCCGGTCTCGGGATCGTCGATGACGCGGCAGCGCAGGCCGAAGACGTGCTCGACGAGCGCCGCGTCGACGATCG
>DASZDB010000287.1:0-2116 GCA_035942495.1 Solirubrobacteraceae bacterium | reverse complement strand
GCGGCCGCGTAGGCGTCGTCGGTGTCGGGGAAGTGCACGCCGATGTCGCCCAGGCCGGCGGCGCCGAGCAGCGCGTCCATCACGGCGTGCGTCAGCACGTCGGCGTCGGAGTGGCCTTCGAGGCCCAGCTCGGCCCCGTCGAAGTCGACTCCCCCGAGGATCAGGCGGCGCCCGGCCTTGAAGCGATGGGAGTCCCAGCCTAGGCCGGTGCGAACCCCGCAGCTCAACCGATCGGCTCCATCCGCCGCTCGCGGCGGTCGAACACCGCCAGCTCGCTCACGCCCAGAGACTCCAGCAGCTCAAGCGCGCGCTCGTAGTCGCGCCCGACGTCACCGGGCACGTGCGCGTCGCTCGACAACGCCACCGGGCAGCCCGCCTCCAGGCACATCTCCAGGAACGCCGGCGCGGGGTACAGCTCGCCGACCGGCTTGCGCAGGCCCGCCGTCGAGACCTCCACTGCGATGCCGGACTCGGCGATGCCGTCCATCGCCAGCTCGTAGAAGCGGCGCAGGTCCCCCTCGGGCACCGGCCGTTGCGGGCCCCACATCTTCACGAGGTCCGGATGGGCGAGGATGTCGAACAGGCCCGTCCGCGCTGCCTCGCCCAACGTCACGAAGTAGCGCCGCCACAGCTCGTCGGGCCGCTGCGAGCGGTGGTCCCAGATCTCGTAGCCGTCGTGGTCGACGGCGTGCTCGCCGACGAAGTGCACCGAGCCGACGACGAAGTCCCAGTCGTAACCGTCGAGCAGCGACGCCATCCGATCCTCGCGGCCGGTGATGAAGTCCGCCTCGATTCCGAGCTTGAGGTCGGTCTGCTCGCGGACGAAGCCGGCGTAGTCGTCGAGGTCGTCGACGGCGTGTGCCCGCCAGAGCGGATGGCGCCAGACCTCGAGCGCCTGAGCGAATCGATAGACGTGCTCCGCGCAACCCAGCTCCGCGATCCCGCGCTCCTCGGCAACGGCCCGGTAGCGGTCGGCGTTGGCGGGCGTGAAGTACTGCTCGGGGGTGTCCCCGCGCTCGTCGGGGCGCAGATGCAGGTGGTAGTCGGTCAGCATCGGCGGCGGCCGGCCGCTACTGGCGCGCCGACCACGAGCGCGTTCCGGTCGCGCAGACGTCGACCCGCTTGCCGCTCCTGCGGCTCGCGTAGCGCTCGGTCACCGAGACCTTGCCCGCCGCGTTGCCGGCGGCGTCGAACTGGCCGCGCAGCACAGCCGTCGTCGCGACCTTCACGTCCTTGAAGTTCGTCGTGAAGCGCTCGACATGGCGAAACGAGCCGTCGGCCGCGACGTCGAACTCCGCCGTGATGTTCACGTCGTCGGACTCGACGATGCGGCCGCGGTCGCAGTTGGCGCGGTAGCCGAAGATCGCGCGTTCGATCCGGCGCCCACCGCTGGCCGCGTGCAGGACGATCGCCTGCTTGGCCCGAGCGGCGTTCTGCGACGTGGTGCCGTAGAGCGTGGCCTGGGCGGGCCCCGCGGAGGGGGCGGCCGCGGATGCGAGCTGACGCACCTTCCAGCTGACCGTGCGGCTCGTGCACGAGCGCGTGGCTCGACCCTTCGTGCGCACGCGCAGCCTCACGTTCGCCGTGCCCTCGCCTCCGGCGGCCGTCAGCGTTCCGCTGACGACGAACGTCGACGTGTTGCGCGTCCCGACGAGCGGGCGGCGCGTGATGTCGCCGCGCAGGGTGAAGCGCCCTTCGGAGCCGATCCTGCCGTCGCCGCTGATCGTCCCCAGCCCGCAGCGCGCGTATATCTGGCCGTCGACGCCGATGCGACCGTCCGAGCCGGCGCGGATCGACAGCACCATGTCCTTGGCGACCGTCGTCTCCTTGACGGGCACGGCGATCGCGCCGCCCCCGTAGTCGCCCGAAGGCGCCGCCGCCTGGCCGAACGCGACGCCGGCCGTCGCCGCGGCGGCGACGAACGCGATGGCGAGCGCGAGGGCGCGCCGGAAGCGAGGGTGGCTCATGCGGGCCGGATGCTAGTGATCACACCGGGGCCGACGCGGCAGGCACACGCTCAGAGAGCCGCGCGCTCGCGCAGCGCCAGCTCGGCGACCCGCAGGTCGCCAGGCGTGGTGACCTTCAGGTTTCCGGGCGGCGAGGCGATCACGCGCAC
>DASZDB010000286.1:0-1805 GCA_035942495.1 Solirubrobacteraceae bacterium | reverse complement strand
CTCGATGTCCGACGACTGGCCTTGGTAGCCGCCGGTGGGCTGGTGGATGAGCATCCGGCCGTTCGGCAGCGTCAGCCGTTTGCCGCGCGCCCCCGCGGTGAGGATCAGCGCGGCCATCGACATCGCGACCCCGCAGCAGATCGTCTGCACGTCGCAGGCGATCGACTGCATCGTGTCGTAGATCGCCAGGCCGGCGTAGACCTGCCCGCCCGGCGAGTTGACGTACAGCGAGATGTCGCGGTCGGCGTCGGCGGCCTCCAGGTGCAGCAGCTGGGCGACGACGAGGTTGGCGATCTCGTCGTCGATCGGCTGGCCGAGGAAGACGATGCGCTCGTTGAGCAGGCGGCTGTAGATGTCGAACGAGCGCTCGCCGCGTCCGTCCTGCTGGACGACCATCGGGACCAGGGGCATGTCTGACGGCTCCTTCCTTTCCGCGTGTCGCGCAACCGATTGGTTGCCTATAGGTTGACGGCACGGTAGCATGCAACCGATCAGTTGCACGACGAAGGAGCCGTTCGGATGGACGTCACTCGCGAGATCACTCTTCCGCTCGATTCCGAGCAGGCCTGGGAGGCCGTCACCGACCTCGAGCGATGGCTCACCGACTCGGGCTCGCTGGAGCTCGAGCCTGGCGCCGCCGCCGAGCTGACCCTGCGCGACGGCGAAACGCGCTGGGCGACCGTCGAGGACGTCCGCGTCGGCGAGCACCTGTCGTTCTGGTGGCATGCGCCCGATGCCCTCGCGACGCGCGTCGAGCTCGACCTCGTCGCGGTCTCGGACGGCACGCGCGTCGTCGTCGTCGAGAGCGGCTACGCCGGCCAGCCGGTCTGCGGCTCGCCTTGGGCCGGCGGCGCGGGCTTCGGCCCGCGCGCGGCCAGTGCCGCCGCCGCAACCGCGTCCCCCAGCTTCCCGCTCGGCCGCGCCCACGTGCTCACGACGTTGGACTGGGAGCCGGCGCTGGCGCGCCTGCGCCACGCGGACCTCGTCGAGGCGTAGTGCCGGCGGGTCCCGATCGCGAGCAGGCCGTCTTCTCCGCGCTGGCCGATCCCACGCGGCGCGCTGTCCTGCGTTCGGTCGCCAGCGGCGAGGCGGTGACGGCCACCGAGCTCGCCGCGCGCCTGCCGGTCAGCCGGCAGGCCGTGCAGAAGCACCTCGCCCAGCTCGAGGACGCACGGCTCGTCGACGGCGAGCGTGTGGGGCGCGAGACCCGGTGCGCCGCGACGCCCGCACCGCTGGGCGATGCGATCGCATGGATGACGGCCGTGGGCGCGCAGTGGGACGAGCGGCTCGCCGTGCTGGGCGCGGCGGTCGGGAGGAAGCCGGGCGGTCACGCCACCGGCTGAGGAGGTGGCGGCCCGCTCGGAGGGTGTGGCGAATATCACTCGGCCCGCGAGGCCTATTCGCCACACCCCCCGGGGGCGCGCAACGCGAGGCCGCCGCGCGGCGCATCGGGGCGGTCACGCCACCGGCTGAGGAGGTGGCAGCCCGGTCGGGAGGGTGTGGCGAATATCACTCGGCCCGCGAGGCTCATTCGCCACACCCCCGGAGCGCGCAACGCGAGGCCGACGCGCGCGCGTATCGCGGTCGCATCGCCCCCGCCGCGCCCGCCCCATCCCGCGCTGCCGGGGCTGCTGTACGTCGCGCACACGCGCCCGCGGCGCGAGGCCACGGGCGCGATCACGCCGGCAGGCTCAGCGCCCGCCGCGTGCCTTCTTGCGCTTGCGGATGCGAAGCCAGCGCTTCAACAACGCGACCATCAGCCAGCCTCCAATCGCTCTTCGAATGCCTTGAGCTGGTTTGAGATC
>DASZDB010000285.1:0-5701 GCA_035942495.1 Solirubrobacteraceae bacterium | reverse complement strand
CGCCGGCCCGCTGTAGCGCGGGCTGAGCGGGGTTCCCGTCGCCGTCGGCGATCCCGCCGCCGGCACCTCGAAGAGCACGAGCCGCGCCACGAGCGCGCGCGTGCCGGAGCCGATCGGATCGAGCTCGAGCAGCCGCGTGGCGGCCGAGCGCGCGGCCGGGCGGTCGGCCGTCTTCAGCGCGAGCTCGAGCAGCCGCTGCCAGGCGACCGTGCTGTAGGGCTGGCGGTCGACGGCGTCGAGCAGGTACTCCTGGGCGTCGAGCAGGCGATCACGGCCCTGCGCGATCGCCGAGGCCGCGAACAGCGGGCGGACCGCCGTCGGATCCAGGCGCGCGGCGAGGTCCGCCTCGGCGGCCGCGTCCTCGAGCTCGCCGGCGCCCGCGTTCGTGCTGACGGCCTGCGCGTCGCTCGCCTTCTTGTCGGCGAGCATCGGCAGCCCCGCCGAGACGACGAGCAGCCCCGCGGCGACGCAGGCCAGCGCAACGAGCGCGCCGCGCGTGCCGACCGCGCGGTGGTGCGGCGGCGCCTCGCTGTGCGGGCGCCACGGCGTGCCGGCGAGGACGCCGAGGAAGATCAGCGCGGGGATCGTCACGCCGGGGATGTCCCAGTCCCAGTCGACGAGCCCGTGCGCGACCCAGGCCACCGCGCCGGCGAACAGCGCCACGGCGATGTCGCGCTCGCGCCCCGCGGCCATGGATCGCACGCGCTCGAACGCGCAGAACAACAGAAAGCCCAGCGCGCCCGAGACGAGCAGCGTTCCCACGATCCCCGTCTCGGCGAGGAACTGCAGCGGCATGTTGTGCGGCTGCACCACGCCGAGCTCGACGTCGCGGTACATCTTGTGGGTCACCGGAAACGAGCCCGCGCCCCAGCCCTGGACCGGCTTGTCCGACCACGCGCCGGCGGCCTCCTTCCACCACACCCAGCGGTTGCCGGAGTTCGAGGAGACCAGCCGCGCGGGATCGGAGACCTCGTCCTTGCTCGTCTCGGTGAACTTCGTCCAGGCGTCGTCGGCCCAGCCGCTCGGTCCGCCCTCGTAGCTGGCGATCCCGCCGAGCAGCAGCACGCCGAAGATCGCGGCGGTAGCGGCAAGCCCGCGCCAGACCAGCTGCGTGCGCTGTGCGTCCCACGGCGTGCGCTCCTCGAGCCGCAGCAGCCCCCAGCCCGCGATCAGCAGCGCCAACAGGCAGCCGGCGCCGACGAGTCCGAGCAGCACTCCGTCCGGGATGCGCTCGTCGAGCGGCACGTTGACGCCCTTGAGCGCCGGGCGGCTGAACGACAGGCCGAGGATCGGGATGGAGGCGATGATCGTCGTGCCGATCACGGCCAGGCCGCGCAGCCGCTGACCGCCGAGCACCGTCACGACGGTGATCGCGACGAGGAAGGCGAGGACGCCGCCGCGCGAGTACGTCATGCCGAGGGTGACGAGCAGCACGAACAGCGCCGCCAGGCCGAGCAGCCGCATCGGGTCGCGGCGCGTCTGGTCGGTCGTCATCCGCAGCGCGATCGGGATCGCGAGCACCATCACGAGGCCGAGCGCGTTCCAATACTCCAGGGGCGCGCGCAGGCGCGAGGCCACCGCGGTGTGGTTGAAGTCGATCCCGAACAGCTCGACGCCGGGCATGATCTTGCCCGCCAGGCCGTAGAACGCGCACGCCAGCGCCACGATCAGCCAGCCGTAGGCGAAGCGCTCGATCGCGCGTGGCAGGCTTGACGCGAGCGTGAGCGCGAGGACGAGCACGAGCGTGTAGGCGACGGCGCGGTTGACGTGCGCCCATGTCTGCTCGGGCGCGACGGACCACAGCAGCGTCACGCCGCACCACACGGCGAAGCCGGCGAGCAGGCCTACGCCGATCCACACCTCCGCCGGCGCGCGCAGCGACAGCGTCCGCGTCAGCAGCAGTCCGACCGCGGCGCCGACGCCGACGAAGGCGACACCGATCTGCAGGCGCGGCTCCTCGGGCAGCCCGACCGCGCCGTGCGCGAAGACGGCGTAGGCGCAGACGGCCACCAAAGCGGCGAGCAGCGCGACGCCCGAGCGCGGCGTGCGGATCCGGGCCGGGGGCGCGTTCACCTGCGTGGCGACCCGCGGGCTGGCTGGGGTCGTAACGGCCATGGGAAGCGGCCGTCGATCCTAGTCGTTCGTTCGTCCGCATGGCGCCGGAAACCGGCGTCGTTGCTAGCGTAAGCAGTCGTGACTCGTCGCCTGGTGCCCTTTCTGCTCGCGCTCGTCGCAACGCTGGCGTGCGCCACACCCGCCTCCGCCGACACGCTCACGACGATCCTGCAGGACTACGTCAACGATCAGCGGATCGACGCCTGCCGCTACAGCGAGAAGGAGCTTCGCCAGCTCAAGGACCTGATTCCGAACGACGCGAACGCCTACGCGGCGGACTTCGCGGCGGCCGTGGACGACGCGCTCGCCTCGCGTGCGCAGGGCGGCTGCAACACGGAGAAGGCTCAGTCGCAGGGCGCGACGAACGCCCCTGCCACCGGCGGTGGGACCGGCTCGACACAGCCGCCCGTCCCCTCCGGCACGGCCCCGGGAAGCGGCAGCGCGGCCCCCAGCACGCCGAACGTCGCGAAGGCGCCCCCGACACCGGCCGCACAGCCGACCGCCGCGCCCGAGATCGTCGCGATCCGCGACGCGATCACAGTCGCCGCGCGCACCAACGACCCGGCGACCGACGCCCCCTTCCCCGTGCTCGCGCTCGCGATCCTCGCCGGGCTGTTCGCGTTGTCGGGCCTCGTCGTCGCGGCGGCGCGCTGGCGCGGCTGGGAGCCGGCATGGGCCGACAACTTCCGCCACGCCGCCGGCGAGGCCGGCTGGCGCGCGTCCTCGACGTGGGCGGAGTTCACCGACTTCGTGAGGTTCGGCCGCTGAGGAGCGAGTAGATAGCCTCGCCTTCATGCTTCTCGAAGGCAGACGTCTACTCATCACCGGAGTCCTCACCGAGGGCTCTATCGCCTACTCCGTCGCGCAACGCGCACAGGAGGAGGGCGCCGAGATCGTGCTGACGGGCTTCGGCCGCGGCCTGCGGATCACGCAGCGGATGGCCAGGCGGCTTGGCGACCCGGGGCCCGACGTGCTCGAGATGGACGTCAACGAGCCCGACCAGATGGCCGCGGTCGCGGCGGACCTCCAACAGCGCTGGGGGGCGCTCGACGGCATCCTGCACGCGATCGCGTTCGCTCCCGGGGACGCGCTGGGCAACAACTTCCTCAACACTCCCGTCGAAAGCGCGCAGATCGCGTTCGCGACGAGCGCCTACTCGCTGAAGTCGCTGTCGGTCGCGATGCTGGCGCTGCTCGAGCAGGGCGACTCCCCGTCGATCGTCGGCCTGGACTTCGACGCGCAGGTCGCCTGGCCGGTCTATGACTGGATGGGCGTCGCGAAGGCCGCCCTGGAGTCCGTCAACCGCTACCTCGCGCGCGACCTCGGCCCGAAGGGGATCCGCTGCAACCTCGTCTCGGCCGGCCCGATCGGCACGATGGCGGCGAAGTCGATCCCGGGCTTCAGCGAGCTCGCCGGCGTCTGGAACACGATGGCCCCGCTGCACTGGGACACCGCCGACGCCGGCCCCACCGCCGACGCGATCATCTTCCTGCTGTCGACGATGTCCCGCGGGATCACCGGCGAGATCACGCACGTCGATGGCGGCTTTCACGCGATGGGCGCGCCGCCGTCGCCGCCGATGGCTGCCGACCGATAGCCCGAACCGGCGCGCGGTTCGCGGCGCGGATCGGCTTCGGAGCAGACCCGCGGGCTCAGAGGCCGAAGGCGGCGCGGGCGGCGGTCGTCTGGCCGCGCGCGGCGGCGAGCGTCCAGTACGCCGGACGCGGCGTGCCGTCGTAGCCCAGCAGGCCCGAGTCCCACTTGCTCGTGCGGGAGCCATGCCAGTGATAGAGGTACACCCGCGGGATGCGTCCTCCTCCGCGCTCGGCGATGGCGAGGGCTCGGCGTGTCGCACGATCCGCGCGCTGCTCGCTGTAGTTCCATCGCTTGAACTTCACGAAGCCGCCGGTCTCCGTCAGCCAGATGGGTCCGCTGACGGCGCGCAGCAACTTCGACGTGACGGTCTTGTGCAGCGGGCGGAAGTAGTTGACGTCCTGGTAGTTGTGCAGGCCCCAGATGACGCCGCGCACGCGCGCGGCGCGCTCGAAGCGCCGCGCCCATGCCGGGGCGGACTGAAAGTCGACGAGCTCTGGGGCGAGCACCGTGCAGGCGGGGCATGTCTGGCGCATCGCGCGGAAGTACCGGACGAGCAGCTGCGGCTGCTTGGCCGTCCGACCGCCCAGGTTCGGCTCGTTCCACGTGGCGAACTCGCGTACCTGCGGCCAGCGCTTGCGAAAGGCGCGAAACGCGCGCGTGAACGCCAGGCGCGACGGCAGCCGCCCACCGGACGGTCCCCAGGTGACCAGCGCCGTGACGCCCGCGTCGCGGGCTGCGTCAAGCCAGGCGGCGCCGCGCCGATCGCGCGCCCCGAGCGCGAGGTTCCACGGCACCACGACCCGGGCGCGCTTCTCGCCCAGGGCCTCCCAGGCCGGGGCCGCGAACATCGTCGGGTTCTGGTCGGCGATCGCGACGATGCGCGCATCGGCGCGCGGCGCGACCGCGCACAACAGCACCGCTGCCGTGGCGAGCAGGAGGATCGCACGGCTCGATCGTGCGCTGACGGACGCCATACGAGCTTATCGGCCGAAGCGCCACCCAACTCGACCGCGTGCGCTGGCGCACGCCGACGTCGAGGGCGCTCAGGCGACGCCGGACGTCGCGTTGGTCGTCAGCAATCGGGTGGCACGGCAACGGGGGCCGACACTCCGAAGTCGCTGAAGTCGACGATCGTGCAGACGGCGCCGCGCGGCAGGGTGCCATCGGGGTTCGGCGCGTGATCACATGCCGCGATCCGACGTATGCGACCGGCGGAGTCGGTCCACGCATCGAGCCAGAACCGTGAGGGACCGCGGACTCCGAGGGCGTCGGCCAAGCGCTCGCGCAGCGACGACCTCGGCGGATCGATGACCAGGCTGTACCGCCGCCCCGGTTTGTCGTCGAATCGCTCCTCGGTGTCGAGACGTGCCACCGCACCGGGCGCCTCGAGGAGCTCGAGAAAGCCGCCGGCGTCTCCGCTGGCGCCGATCTCCCGGGGCGCGCCGAGCTCGAGCTCCACCCACTCGCCCGAGGGCCCCCCCAAGCGGACATATGTCACGTGACCGTCGGTCACCTGCTCGACGAGTTCAGGGGGCCAGCCTGTTGCACTATTACATGTTCCGATGTATGCAACGCGCGCCCTGCGTGCGCGGAAGTCGGTGACACCCTCGCCAAACGCGTAGTCGGCGAGATCCGGTGGATCGGCACCCATCGTGTACCGAACCTTCGCGCTCCCGGTCGCCAGCGTGACGCGGACCGCCTCATGCAGCTCGTCACGCGCGGCGTCGCCTGAAATCTCTGAGTGCATGCCGGTCACCTATGTACCAGTGAAGTTGTCAGCCGGCCGCACAGGAGGCCGTGCGTGACTACATCGTCGGCAGGGGCGGCATCGCCGCCGCGCGCTGGCGACGGCCGCGGCGGCCGCGCTGCCGCTCGCGGTCACCAAACGCGGCGCGCTCGTGTTGGGACGCCGCCGCTGAGCCGGCGAACCCGTCTCCGAGCGGGGGTCGGCTGACCGTACAGCCAGACACAGGCTGCCCCGATCGCCGGC
>DASZDB010000284.1:0-1503 GCA_035942495.1 Solirubrobacteraceae bacterium | reverse complement strand
GGGCTCGATCCTCCTCGTCACCCGCGAGATGGACGCGCCGTATCACCGCCCGCCGCTGACGAAGGGCTATCTGCGGGGCAGCGAGAACCGTGCTTCGACGCTCGTCCATCCGGAGGCGTGGTACGCCGAGCACGACGTCGAGGTGCGCACCCGCACGCCGGTCATGGACCTCGACGCCGATGGGCAGACCGCGAAGCTCGGCCGCGAGCTCGTCGGGTTCGGCCAGGCGCGCGTGGCCACGGGCGCCGGCATCCGGCGGCTGCAGGTCGACGGCGGCATGCGCGACGGCATCCACTACATCCGCGCCCTCGGCAACGCCGACAAGCTGCGCAACGAGATCGACGCTGCCGGGCGCGTCGTGGTCGTCGGCGGCTCGTACATCGCCACCGAGGTGGCGGCGTCGATGGTCCTGCTCGGCAAGCAGGTGACGCTCGTCATGCAGGAGACGCTGCCGCTCGAGCGCGGCTTCGGGCCGGTGGTGGGCCGGTTCGCGCTCGACCTCCTGGCCGGCCATGGCATCGAGGTCGTCGCCGAGGCCGAGGTCGCGCAGTGCGACGGCGAAGGCGACGGCGACGGGCGTGTCACGGCTGTCGTCACCGCCGGCGGGCGGCGTGCCGACGCCGACCTCGTCGTCGTCGGCGTCGGCGCCAACCCCGACGTCATGCTCGCCCGCAAGGCCGGGCTCGAGCTCGGCGAGACCGGTGGCGTGCTCTGCGACCGCACGCTGCGCACGTCAGCCGCCGGCGTCTGGGCGGCCGGCGACATGTGCGAGTACGACAGCGTGCTCCACGGCCGCCGGCTGCGGATCGAACACGAGGAGGTCGCCGCCGCCCAGGGTCGCCACGCCGCGCGGGCGATGCTCGGCTCCGACGAGCCGTACACCGAGATCCCGTACTTCTGGTCTGACCTCGCCGACTGGGCGACGCTCGAGTATGTCGGCGCCGCGGCGAGCTGGGACGAGGAGTTCGTGCGCGGCGACCCCGCGAGCGGGGCGTTCAGCGTCTTCTACCTGCAGGACGGGCGCGTCGTCGGTGCCCTCTCCGTCGGGCGCGGCGACGACCTCGACATCGCCCGGGAGCTGATCGCCGCCGGCGCCGGGGTCCAGGAGCTGCCTGCCGCTTGAGCCTCAGCGCCGCGGGCAGCGGCCGGGGATCCAGCCGTACAGCCGCGGCTTGGCGGCCACCCCGCTGCGGATCGACCAGTAGCGCCAGGTCAGCGTGCCGTCGCTGTTGGGGTCGCACGTCTTGAAGTAGTCGACCTTGGCCACGGGCGTGCCGACGCGCACCATCCCGCGGGCGATCCCGCCGACAGACACGTTCGTCGTGTTGGACATGAAGTACACGACGTTGCCGAACGCACGCTTGGCGTCGTACTCGCTGACGTCGTTGATGGCGCCGTTGGACAGGCGCGCGTGGGCGAACGGGTCGACGTCGGGATCCGCGAGCTTGCGCACGCGGCCGATCTCGCGCCGCGACGGGCCGCAGCCGGTGCCCCTCTGCTGCC
>DASZDB010000283.1:0-16409 GCA_035942495.1 Solirubrobacteraceae bacterium | reverse complement strand
CCTGCGCGCGGCGCTCGTCGGCGGCGCGCCGATCACCGCGACGCTGCTCGCGCGCGCCGCCGCGGCGGGCGTGCCCACCGTCGGCACGTACGGACTGACCGAAGCCTGCTCGCAGGTCACGACCGGCGGGCCGCCGCTGTTCTGCACGCGCGTGCGCATCGGCGCCGCTCGCGAGATCCTCGTCGCCGGCCCCACGATCGCGCCCGCCGCGCTGTCGGCCGACGGCTGGCTGCACACGGGCGACGAGGGCGCGCTGGACGCCGCCGGCCACCTGACCGTGACCGGACGGGCGGGTGACACGATCATCACCGGCGGCGAGAACGTCGCGCCGGCCGAGGTCGAGGCCGTGCTCGAGAGCCACCCGGCCGTCGCCGAGGCGGCCGTCCACGGCGCGCCGGACCCCGCATGGGGCGAGCGCGTCGTCGCAACAATCGTCCTTCGCGGCGCCGACACCGCAACAGCGGACGAGCTGCGCGGTTATTGTCGTGTCCGGCTCGCGGGCTACAAGGTGCCCCGGGTCTTCAGGTTCACCCACGAGTTGCCGAGAACGGTCTCAGGGAAGCTCTTGCGCCGATCTTTGGAGGATTGAATGTCACGCCTGGGCCGTCGTCGCTCGTTGACTCTCGCCGCCACCGCGCTGGTGGCGCTCACCGCCCCTGCCGCGGCGCACGCGGCGACCTACACCGTCAAGCCGGGGGACGGACCGTGCGGCGGCGGCGACGCCGCCTGCGGCGGCCTCGTCGAGGCCGCGGCGATCGCTGCGGCCGGCGACGTCTTCAACGTCGTCGCGGGCACCTACCCATCGGCGACGTTCAACACCGACGTGACGATCAACGGCGTGGCCGGGTTCGTGGTCGACGGCACGCTGGAGTTCGCCGGCGGCGGCGTCTCGAAGCTGTCGAAGGTCGCGGTGGTGACGGGTGCGGGCAACGCCCCCGCGGTCTACGTCAGCGGCGGCGGCGGACTGGAGCTCAGCGACGCGGTCGTGGTCAGCCGCGACGGGTTCGGCATCTTCATCACCTCCGGCGCCGGCAACAAGATCGTCCGCACCGGGGTCGCTACCGGGGGCCAGGCGACCGGCGCGATCCAGGTTCAGACAGGGCCGGATGACGCGGACGTGGACGTCACGGTCGAGTCCTCGGTCGTGACCGGCGGCGGTGCCGGCATCCGCGCCTTCACGCGCAACAACGAGGCCGAGGCGCTCGCGGGCCGGCGCGCCGGTGACATCACCCTCACCCTGCGCCACATCACGGCGGCGGGGTCGACGAACGGCATCGACATCGACTCGAGCAACTCGCGCACCCTGCTGGGCAACACCGGCAACATCTCCGCCACGGTGACCGACTCGATCGCCTTCAACAACCGCGTCGTGAGCTTCCCCGGGACGCTCGGGATACCGCCGCTCGGCGCGAACTCGGCCACGCTCGCCCGCACCCGCACGCTCGAGTCAGGCGATCCCGCCGCGCTCTTCGTCAATCCGACCGGCGGCAACTTCCACCTGCGCCCCGACGCCTCCGCGGCGATCGATCAAGGCGGCCTGACGCCCGGCGAGTCCGCCACCGACATCGACGGGCAGGACCGGTCCACGGCGCCGACGGATCTCGGCGCGGACGAGTACTACCCCGGACCGCCTCCGGCGGCGCCGACTCCGGCCGGACCGCAGAACGACGGCACCCCGCCGGCGATCGCCGTCACGAAGCCGAGGGCCAACCAGAAGATCAAGAAGACGACGCGGAAGACGAGGACCGTCACGGTCAACGGCAAGCGGGTGAGGCGGACGACGACCACGAAGCTGAAGCGGCTCGCCATCGCCGGCACGGCCAAGGACCCCTCCGGCGTGAAGGGCGTCATCGTCACGATCCAGAAGCTGGGCACGGCGCCCGGCGCGAAGTGCAAGTGGTTCAACGCGACGAAGGGCCTCGTACTGAAGAGCTGCACGAAGCCGGTGCTGCTGCTGGCGAGGCTCGCCGCGAACGGCACGTGGACCTACAACGCCAACGCCCGCAAGCTCAGCGCCGGCAAGTACCGCATCATCGTGTTCGGCGCCGACAACAGCGGCGCGGCCGGAAACTCGGCGTCGCGCGGCGACGCCATCCGCCGCTTCACGCTGACGAACAAGTGACCACGGCGGGTCGCGCCAGGCGCACGACCCGCCGCGCCCCGCCGTCGCCGCCCCCGCGGCGCCGCGGCGGCGAACCCCACCGCTGAGCCAGCCGTGTCGCCGACCGATCCCGAGCAGTACCGCGCCGCGAGCCGTACGCACTGGGCCGGGGCGGCCGGCGCCTGGGGCACGCACCGCGACGTCCTGCAGGCCGCCGCCGAGCCTGTCTCGCAGTGGATGGTCGACGCGATCGACCCCCAGCCGGGCCATCGCGTGCTCGAGCTCGCCGCCGGTCCCGGCGACACCGGCTTTCTCGCCGCCGAGCTCATCGCGCCCGGCGGCACGCTGATCAGCTCAGACGTCGTCGAGGAGATGGTCGACCAGGCGCGCGCCCGCGCCGCGGAGCTCGGCATCACGAACGTCGAGTTCCGCACGATCGACGCCGAATGGATCGACCTGCCGACGGCGGACGTCGACGGCGTACTCGCCCGCTGGGCGTACATGCTGCTCGCCGACCCGGCGACCGCGCTGCGCGAGACGCGCCGCGTCCTGCGCCCCGGCGGGCGCCTCGCGCTCGCCGCCTGGGCGGACCCCGCCGAGAACCCGTGGGCGTCCGCGCCACGCGTCGAGCTCGCGGCGATGGGGGCGGCCGATCCGCCCGATCCCGATGCGCCGGACATGTTCGCCTTCCGCGACCCGCAGCGCATCGTCGGGCTGCTGGAGGAGACGGGCTTCGAGGACATCGTCGTCGAACAGATCGCGATCACCTATCGCTACCCGAGCCTCGACGAGTGGTGGGACACGATGCTCGAGATCTCAACCGCCCTCGCGCGCGGCGTCGGCGCGCTGACGCCCGCCCAGCGCGACGATCTGCGCGACGCCGTCGACGCGCGCCTGGCGCAGTACGTGGCCGACGACGGCTCGGTCGCGCTGCCCGGCCTGACGCACGTGGCCGCCGCCGGCGCCTGAGCGAGGCGCGGACGCCGACCGGGCGGCGAGGGAACGGGTGGACGGCTCACTAGCATCCGGCGCCATGTACTACGACGACGACGCAGACCTCACCCTCCTCGACGGCAAGACCGTCGCCATCATCGGCTACGGCTCGCAGGGCCACGCCCACGCCCTCAACCTCAAGGACTCGGGCGTCGACGTCGTCGTAGGCCTGCGTGAGGGCTCCGCCTCCGCCGCGAAGGCGGCCGACCACGGGCTCGAGGTCCTCGGCGTCGCCGACGCCGCCAGCCGCGGCGACCTCGTGATGATGCTCGTGCCCGACGAGCTGCACCGCGAGGTCTACGAAGGCCAGGTCAAGGACGGCATCGGCGAAGGCAACATGCTGCTCTTCGGCCACGGGTTCTCGATCCACTACGGCGAGGTGCAGCCGCCGGCCGGCGTCGACGTCGCGCTCATCGCGCCGAAGGGCCCGGGCCACCTCGTGCGCCGCCAGTACCTCGAGGGCTCCGGCGTGCCCGGCCTGATCGCCGTCGAGCAGGACGCCAGCGGCAACGCGCATGCGCTCGCGCTCGCCTACGCCAAGGGGATCGGCTGCACCCGCGGCGGCGTCATCGAGACCTCCTTCAAGGACGAGACCGAAACCGACCTCTTCGGCGAGCAGGCGGTTCTCTGCGGCGGCGCGTCGGAGCTCGTCCAGGCCGGTTTCGAGACGCTCGTCGAGGCCGGCTACGACCCGCAGATGGCGTACTTCGAGTGCCTCCACGAGCTCAAGCTCATCGTCGACCTCATGTACGAGAAGGGCCTGGCGGGGATGCGCTACTCGATCTCGAACACGGCCGAGTACGGCGACTACACGCGCGGCAAGCGGGTCATCACCGACGACACCCGGGCGAACATGAAGCAGATCCTCGCCGAGATCCAGAGTGGCGACTTCGCGCGGGAGTGGATCGCCGAGAACCGCGCGGGCCAGGAGAACTTCAAGCGCATGCGCGCCGAGCAGGCGGCCGGCCAGGTCGAGACGACGGGCAAGGAGCTGCGCTCGATGATGGACTGGATCGACACCGAGTTCAGGGACTAGTTCCTGCTGTACAAGCGCAGCTGGTGGGGCTCCTGGAGCCTCGTGGCCCGCTCCGCCGGGGCGACGTCCACGGAGAACATCGCCTACAGCGGCACCTCCGGCACGTACTACTGGCGGATCTACTCGTCCGCCGGCAGCGGCAGCTTCGTGGCCGGCATGACGCGGCCGTAGCGCCGGCGGGCGCGGCAGACGACACGCCGGAAGCGACGGCCTGACCGGCTAGACTCGGTCGGGCCGTCGCGACTGGCGTTCGGGTGGAGCACACCACCGGGGAGCGGCGGAGCAAGATCGCCGCGCGCCTGGGCCTGACCTGCACCCTCCTGACACCGGGACGTCTGCCCACATGACGACGAGTACGCAGTTGACCATCCCCGCCGATCTGAAGCCGTCCGACGGCCGGTTCGGCTGCGGCCCCTCGAAGATCCGGCCCGCTGCGCTTGCGCGCCTCGCGGGGGAGCATTCGGGCCTGCTGGGGACGTCGCATCGTCAGAAGCCCGTCAAGACCCTCGTCGGCCGCGTCCGCGCGGGCATCGCGGGCCTCCTCTCGGCGCCGGAGGGCTACGAGGTCGCGCTCGGCAACGGTGGCACGACCGCCTTCTGGGACGCCGCCGCGCTCTCGCTCGTGCGGGAGCGATCACTGCACCTGACCTACGGCGAGTTCAGCCGCAAGTTCGCCGACGTCACGCGCAGCGCGCCGTTCCTCGCCGATCCGATCGTGCTGCAGGCCGATCCCGGCGACGCGCCGGAGCCGATCGCGGACCCGTCGGCCGACGCCGTCGCGTGGGCCCACAACGAGACCTCGACCGGCGTGATGGTTGCGGTCCGCCGACCCGTCGGCAACGACGACGCGCTTGTCCTCATCGACGCGACCTCGGGCGCCGGCGGTCTGCCGCTCGACGCGGCGCAGGCGGACGCCTACTACTTCGCCCCGCAGAAGAACCTCGGCTCCGACGGCGGCTTGTGGCTGGCGCTGCTCAGCCCGCAGGCGATCGAGCGCATTGCGCAGATCGACGCGACCGACCGCTGGATCCCGGAGTTCCTGCGCCTGCAGACGGCGCTCGACAACTCGCGCCTGGACCAGACGCTCAACACGCCGGCGCTCGCGACGCTTTTGCTGCTCGCCGACCAGCTGGACTGGATGCTCGACCACGGCGGTCTGGAGTGGTGCGTCGCGCGTACGACCGAATCCTCCCGCGCGCTGTACGGCTGGGCCGAGGCGTCCTCCTACGCCACGCCGTTCGTCGCCGACCCCGCCAAGCGCTCGCTCGTCGTCGGCACGATCGACTTCGCCGAGACGGTGGATGCCGCGAGCGTCGCCGCGACGCTGCGCGCGAACGGCATCGTCGACGTCGAGCCCTACCGCAAGCTCGGGCGCAACCAGCTGCGCGTCGCGATGTTCGCCGCGATCGAGCCCGACGACGTGCGGGCGCTGACCGCCTGCATCGACTGGATCGTCGAGCGCACGGAGCAGCCGGCATGAGCGACAGGGTGCTCGTCGCCGAGGCCGTGGGGGAGACGGGCCTCGAGCTGCTGAGGATCGCCGGCTTCGACGTCGAGGTCGGCGGCGACTGGACGCGCGCCGAGCTCGAGGAACGCATCGGCGACTACGCCGGCATCCTCGTGCGCTCCGCGACGAAGGTCGACGCCGAGCTGATCGCGCGCGCCGGCAAGCTGCGGGCGATCGCCCGCGCCGGCGTCGGGATCGACAACATCGACGTGCCTGCCGCGACGAAGCGCGGCATCATCGTCGCCAACGCGCCGCGCTCGAACATCGTCACGGCGGCCGAGCACACGATGGCGCTGCTGCTCGCGCTTGCGCGCAACATCCCGCAGGCCCACGGCGCGCTCACGGCCGGCCGCTGGGAGCGCAAGAACTTCACCGGCATCGAGCTGATGGACAAGACCCTCGGCGTCTTGGGCTTCGGGCGCATCGGCCAGCTCGTCGCGGCGCGGGCGCGCGCCTTCGGGATGAACGTCGTCGCCTACGACCCGTACGTCGCCAGCGAGCTCTACGAGAACGCCGGCGTCACGAAGTGCTCCACGCCCGACGCGCTCTACCCGCAGGCCGACTTCATCACCGTCCACCTGCCCAACACGCCCGAGACGAACGGCTGGCTCGACGCGACGGCGTTCGCGAAGATGCGCGACGGCGTGCGGATCCTCAACGTCGCGCGCGGCTCGCTCATCGTCGACGAGGATCTCAAGGCGGCGCTCGACCGCGGCAAGGTCGGCGGCGCGGCGCTCGACGTGTTTCGCAAGGAGCCGATCACGGAGCACCCGCTGTTCGGCTATCCCAACGTCATCGTCACCCCGCATCTCGGCGCCTCGACGACCGAGGCGACCGACCGCGCCGGCTACCAGGCCGCCGAGCAGATCGTCGCCGCCCTGCAGGGCGGCAGCGTCACGACGGCCGTCAACGCCGCGACGATCAAGCCCGAGGACATGGAGGAGCTCGGGCCGTTCCTGCCGCTGTGCCGCCACCTCGGCCGGCTCGGCACGCAGCTGGCGCTGTGCGGCTCGATCGACGCGATCGAGGTCGAGTGCCTCGGCCGGATCGCTGAGCGTGACACCCGCCCGCTCGTCACCGCTGTGCTGCTCGGGGCGCTGCAGGGCAACACCGAGGAGCCGATCAACGAGGTCAACGCGCACGCGATCGCCGACGAACGCGGCATCCGCGTCAGCGAGACGTCGAGCACGACCGCGCACGACTTCACCGACCTCGTGCGCGTCAACGTCGTCTGCGGCTCCGGGACGACGACGGTCGCCGGCACGACGATCGGCAACCGCAACCGGCCGCACCTGCTGCAGGCGTGGGGGCAGCGCTTCAACCTGCAACTCGAGCCGTACCTGACGCTGTTTCGCTACGTCGACCGCCCCGGCGTCATCGGCAAGGTCGGGACGTTCTTCGGCGAGCGCGGGTTCAACATCGGTTCGGCCGCCGTCGGCCATACACCGTCAAACGGCGATCAGGAGCACGCGGTGATGATCCTCACGACCGACGCCGAGGTGCCGCAGCCGCTGATCGACGAGCTCATCGCGTCCGCGGACTACTTCCTCGACGGGCGCACCGTCGCGCTGCGCTGAGCCGGTCACGCTGAGCGGTCGCGCGCCAGCCTCAAGGTGGCGCGTTCGCGGGTGCCCGCGGGGCATAGATTCCGCGCGGCCGGACTCGCGCGCCCGCGCCGTCCACACTCAAGGGAGCAGATGACCACATGGTGACCCCCGCGAAGCTCATGCTGGCGATCATCGCCGCGCTGCTGATGCTCGGCCTGATCTTCGGGATGGCGTTCATCCCGGACGACACGCACAAGTTCTACTAGGCGCCATCGCCACCCCATGCGCGAGCATGGGGTGCACATGACCGGCCCCGCCGACAACCCGTGGTGGCGCGACGCCGTCGTCTACCAGGTCTATCCGCGCTCGTTTCAAGACAGCGACGGCGACGGCGAGGGCGACCTGCGCGGCGTCGCGCAGCGACTGGACCACATCCGCGAGCTCGGCGCGGACGCCCTCTGGTTGTCGCCCGTCTACCCGTCGCCGATGGCCGACGGCGGCTACGACGTCGCCGCCTACGACGACATCGATCCCCGCTTCGGGACGCTGGCCGATGCGGACGCGTTGATCGCGGCCGCGCACGAGCGGGGGCTGAAGCTCCTGCTGGACGTCGTGCCGTGCCACACGTCGATCGAGCACCCGTGGTTTCGCGACCACCCCGAGCGCTACGTCTGGTCTGACCGCGACGGGCCGCAGAACAACTGGATCGCGTCGTTCGGCGGGGCCGCCTGGTCGCGCGACGCGCGCTTCGGGCGCTGGTACCTGCACTCCTTCTACCCCGAGCAGCCCGACCTCGACTGGCGCCGCCAGGACGTGCGCGACGCGGTGGGCGAGGCACTGCGCTTCTGGCTCGCCCGCGGCGTCGACGGGTTTCGCCTCGACGCGATCGACCGCCTGCTCAAGGATCCCGAGCTGCGCGACGACCCGCCCGCGAGCGGCCCGCCGCGGCTGCCCGAGCATGCCGACGTCGACACCCTCGAGCACGTCCACAGCCGCAACGCGCCGGACATCGGACTCGCGCTGCGAGCGCTGCGCGAGGCGGTCGGCGAGGACACGCTGCTGGTCGGCGAGGTCTACCTGCCGGCCGATGCGCTCGCGCCATACCTCGAGCACGTCGACTGCGCGTTCGCCTTCGAGCTGCTGCACGCACCGTGGGAGCCGGGCCCCGTCCGCGCCGCCATCGAGAACGCGCTGGACCCGGTCGGCGCCGACGGCCGCATCGCCTGGGTGCTGTCCAATCACGACTTCCCGCGTCTGCCCGACCGCTACGGCGCGCGCAACACACGGGCCGCGGCGCTGCTCGCGCTGACGCTGCCGGGCGCCGTCTTCGTCTACCAGGGCGACGAGATCGGGATGGCCGACGGGCCGGGCGGCGACCCCCCGCACGACCGCGCCGGCCGCGACGCGCATCGCCACCCGATGCGCTGGGACGACGATGCTCCGCACGGCGGGTTCACGAGCGCCGACGGCCGGCCGTGGCTGCCGGCGATCCCCGTCGAGGGCGGCGGCGTGGCCCAGCAGGCGGGCTCGCCCGGCTCGGTCCTGTGCCTGTACCGCGACCTCATCGCCGCGCGGCGCACGCTCGGACGCGGCCTGACGTTCCTGGACGACGTGGCCGACGACGTCCTCGCCTTCCGGCGCGGCGAAGACCACGTCGTCGCGCTGAACATGAGCGACGCGGCGAGACCCGCGCCGCGGGCGGGCGCGCTCGTGCGCGCCACCGACGCCATGCACCATCGCGCGGGAGCGGCGGCCCCCGCCGAACTGGCCGCCGGGGAAGGTTTTCTCGCCACGATCTGAATCGTGAGATTCGTAACGAACTGCGCGGGGTAGCAGCGCGCCATGCGGAGGGGGGTGGCCATCGGAATCGCAGTTGTCGCGTTGGCGTGCGGGCTCGCCGCGTGTGGCGGCGACGACGACGCGGGCGGCGGCCCCGTCACGCTGAACTGGTTCATCTTCAACGAGCCCAGCGGCGGTCCGCAGAAGGCCGCGGAGCGCTGCGCGCAGCAGTCCGGCGGCAGGTACAGGATCAACTTCGAGTTCCTGCCGTCGCAGGCCGACGCGCAGCGCGAGCAGCTCGTTCGCCGACTCGGTGCCGAAGACACGTCGCTGGACCTGCTCGGGCTCGACGTCGTCTGGACGGGCGAGTTCGCCAACGCCGGCTGGATCGCGCCGGTGCCGGCCGACACGGAGCGGACCGTCACCGAGAACGTGTTCGAATCGGTTCTGCAGACGGCGCGCTTCGAGGACAAGCTCTACACGGTGCCGATCTGGTCGAACACGCAGCTGCTGTGGTACCGCAAGGACCTTGTGCCCAATGCGCCCAGGACCTGGGACGAGATGATCGAGATGGCCGAGAAGATCGGTCCGGCCAAGGGCCGCATCCAGGTGCAGGGCAACCGCTACGAGGGGCTCGTCGTCTGGACGAACCAGCTCATCGAGTCGGCCGGCACATCGGTTCTGGCCGGGCCCAAGGAGGTTCGCCTCGACAAGGAGCCGACGGAGAAGGCGCTCGGGATCCTCGGCCGGCTCTCGCGCTCGCCGATCGCCGCGCCGAACGTGACGACGTCCAACGAGGACAGCGCGCGACTGGGCTTCGAGGCGGGCAACTCGGCCTTCCAGATCAACTACCCGTTCGTCTATCCGTCGGCAAAGGAGAACGCGCCGAAGATCTTCGAGCAGATGGGCGTCGCGCAGTATCCGGCCGTCGACGAGGGCAACCCCAGCAAGCCACCGATCGGCGGCATCAACATCGGCGTCTCGGCCTACTCGAAGCACCAGGACCTCGCCTTCGAGGCGACCGAGTGCCTCATCAAGCCCGAGAATCAGCTTGAGATCGCGACGCTGGGCGGGCTGCCGCCGGTGCGCGAGGACCTCTACGACAGGCCCGAGATGGACAAGGTCTATCCCGGCTTCTCCGACCAGATCCGCGACGCGATCAACAGCGCCGGGCCGCGCCCCTCGGAGTCGCCCGCCTACCAGGACCTGTCCCTGGCGATCCAGCGCGCCGTGCATCCCACGACGCAGATCGACCCGCAGAACCTCGACCCCGCCTACGACAAGCTGCGCGACAACGTCGAGAAGGCCGTCAAGCGCGAGGGCCTGCTTTGAGCGTCGCGGTTCCCCCGCAGGTCGGCGAGCCGGCGGTCAAGAAGCGCCGCCGCGGCGGGCCGACGCAGACGAGCGACCGCACGAAGGCCGAGCGCAAGCTCGCGCTGATGCTCTGTGGCCCGGCGGTGGCCGCGATGCTGCTGGTGACGGTCTATCCGATCCTCTACGCGATCGTCCTCTCGGTCCAGCGCGTCGACCTGCGCTTCCCGGAGGAGAGCGGCTTCGTCGGCCTGGACAACTACGCCGCGGTGCTGAGCTCGCCGCTGTGGTGGCAGGACGTCTGGAACACGACGCTGATCACCGTCGTCTCGGTCGTCATCGAGCTCGTCCTCGGCATGATCCTCGCGCTGGTCATGCACCGCGCGCTGTTCGGCCGCGGCCTGATCCGGACCTCGGTCCTGATCCCGTACGGCATCGTCACGGTCGTGGCGGCGTTCGCCTGGTTCTTCGCCTTCGACCCCAGCAGCGGCTTCGTCAACAGCCTGCCGGGCATCGCCGAGGACAAGGCCTGGTTCGGTGATCGCGGCAGCGCCCTGAGCGTGATCATCCTCACCGAGATCTGGAAGACGACGCCGTTCATGGCGCTCCTGCTGCTCGCGGGCCTGGCCACGATCGACGAAGGGCTCTACGAGGCGGCCAAGGTCGACGGTGCCAACGCCGTGCAGCGCTTCTTCAAGATCACGCTGCCGCTGCTCAAGCCGGCGCTGCTCGTCGCGCTGCTGTTCCGCACCCTCGACGCCTTCCGCGTCTTCGACTCGATCTTCGTCATGACGCGCGGCTCGCAGGACACCGAATCGGTGTCGATCCTCGGCTACAACCAGCTCATATCGCGCCTGAACCTCGGCCTCGGCTCGGCCGTCTCGGTCCTGATCTTCATCCTCGTGCTGCTGATCGCGTTCGTCTTCGTGCGCGGCTTCGGCACGGCGACGCCGGGTGGGCAGGGAGAGAAGCGATGAAACACGACAGCCCCCGCTCGCGCTTCGGCTGGACCGCGGCGATCATCATCGTGATGTTCTACGCGCTGATCCCGGTGCTGTGGCTCGTCTCGCTGTCGCTGAAGACGCCCGCGACGGTCAGCGACCGGAAGTTCATCCCGCAGGAGACCACGTTCGACAACTACACGACCCTGTTCACGGGCGGACTGGACTCCCCGCTGCTGCGGCCGCTCATCAACTCGGTCCTGATCGCGCTGATCGCGACGGTCATCGCCGTGACGCTCGCGTCGTTCACCGCCTATGCGATCGCGCGCCTCGACTTCCCGGGCAAGACGGTCATCCTCGCCGGCGCGCTCGCGATCGCGATGTTCCCGCCGATCTCCGTCGTCGGGCCGCTGTTTGACATGTGGCGCGCGCTGGGCCTGTACGACACGTACCCCGGCCTGATCATCCCGTACCTGACGTTCGCGCTGCCGCTCGCGATCTACACGCTCGTCGCGTTCTTCCGAGAGATCCCCTGGGAGCTCGAACAGGCCGCCCAGGTCGACGGCGCCACGCCGTGGCAGGCCTTTCGCAAGGTGATCCTGCCGCTCGCGGCGCCCGGCGTGTTCACCGCCGCGATCCTCGTCTTCATCTTCGCCTGGAACGACTTCGTGTTCGCGATCACGCTGACGTCGTCGGACTCCGCGCGAACCGTGCCGGCCGCCTTGGCGTTCTTCACCGGCGAATCGCAGTTCACGGCTCCGACGGGCAACATCGCCGCCGCCGCCGTCCTGGTGACGATCCCGATCATCGTCTTCGTGCTCATCTTCCAGCGCCGCATCGTCGCCGGGCTCACGGCGGGCGCCGTCAAGGGATAGGAGGACTCCCCAATGGCCGAAATCCAAATGAAGGACATCACCAAGCGCTACGCCGACGGCACCGAGGCGGTCAAGCGTATGAGCCTCGACATCAAGGACGGCGAGTTCATGATCCTCGTCGGCCCGTCGGGCTGCGGGAAGTCGACGGCGCTGCGGATGATCGCGGGCCTCGAGGACATCTCGGAGGGCGAGCTGACGATCGGCGACAAGGTCGTCAACAACCTGGCGCCGCGCGACCGCGACATCGCGATGGTCTTCCAGAACTACGCGCTGTACCCGCACATGACCGTCCGCGAGAACATGGGCTTCGCGCTCAAGCTCGCGAAGGTGGCAGAGAGCGAGATCAAGCAGAAGGTCGAGGAGGCCGCGCGGATCCTGGACCTGACGGCGCACCTGGACCGCAAGCCGTCGAACCTCTCCGGCGGCCAGCGACAGCGCGTGGCGATGGGGCGCGCGATCGTGCGCGACCCGCAGGCCTTCCTGATGGACGAGCCGCTGTCGAACCTCGACGCCAAGCTGCGCGTGCAGACGCGCACCGAGGTCTCGCGGCTGCAGAAGCGCCTGTCGACGACGATGGTCTACGTCACGCACGACCAGACCGAGGCGATGACGCTCGGCGACCGCGTCGCGGTCATGCGCTCCGGCGTGCTGCAGCAGGTCGCGTCGCCGCGCGAGCTCTACAACGACCCCGTCAACATCTTCGTGGCGGGGTTCATCGGCTCACCGGCGATGAACTTCTTCTCCGGCACGCTGAGCGGCGGCAAGCTCAAGCTGCCGTTTGCGGAGCTCCCGGCGCCGACCGGGATCTCGCACTCCGGCGACGTCATCGTCGGCATCCGCCCCGAGGACTTCGAGGACGCGCGCTTCGCGCCGCCCGGCCACGAGGGCGTGGAGTTCCAGGCCCCGGTCGAGGTCGTCGAGTCGATGGGCTCGGAGATCTACGCCTACTTCTCGTTCCAGGGAAGCGACGTCAGCTCCGACGAGCTCGCCGAGCTCGCTCGCGACACCGGTGTGGCCGAGACCGGCCTCGCCGTCGCCCGCATGAGCCCCGAATCGGAGATCACCGACGGCCAGACGGCCACGCTGTGGTTCGACAGCGCGAAGCTGCACCTCTTCGACCCGAGCGACGGCTCGAACCTGCACCACGCTCGCGCCGATCAGCAGTCCGCGGCCAAGGCCGGGCGCGAGGCGGTCGCAGCGGAGGCCGACGAGCCGCCGCCGCGCCGGGCGGCCGACGAGCAGGACACGCCTGCGGCCGAGGCGCCGCAGCGCCCGGTGGGCGCCGAGCCGGACGAGCGGTCCGCGCCCGAGTAAGTCCACGAGGTGCGAGTCGCGGTCCTCGGCACCGGCGTCGTCGGTAGGACGCTCGCCAGCGCGCTTCTGAGCAACGGCCACGAGGTCCGGCTCGGGTCGCGAACGGCCGGCCACCCGGCGGCGGTCGCATGGGCCGAGCAGACCGGCGGGCCGGCGAGCGAGGGCACGTTCGCCGATGCGGCCGGCTTCGGCGAGCTCGTCATCAACGCGACGGCGGGGGCCGCGACGCTGCAGGCGCTGGAGATGGCGGGCGCCGAGCAGCTCGCCGGCAAGGTGCTGCTCGACGTCGCCAACCCGCTTGACACGACGGGCGGCATGCCGCCGACGCTCACCGTCTGCAACGACGACTCGCTCGGCGAGCAGATCCAGCGCGCGCTGCCCGACGTGCGCGTCGTCAAGACGCTGAACACCGTGACCGCCGCGGTGATGGTCGCGCCGGCGCTCGTCGGCGGCGCCCACACGGTGTTCGTCGCCGGCGACAACGCGGCCGCGAAGGCCCAGACCGCCGAGCTGCTGCAGCAGTTCGGCTGGCCGGCGGGCTCGATCCTCGACCTCGGCGACATCACCGCGGCGCGCGGCATGGAGATGTACATGGCGCTCTGGCTGCGCCTCTGGGGCGTTGCCGGCACGGCGGTCTTCAACGTCGAGGTCCGCTCCGGCGAGACCGCGGGCTGACCGGCCGGCGGGTCAAGCCCGTCAGCGGCCGCGACGCACCCGCTCGATGGCCTCGTCGCTCCACTCGTGCGTGCGCATGATCCGGTAGCGCTCGCCCGACAGCCGCAGGTACGCGTCCGTCTCGGTCTCGCGGCGGCCGATCAGGTCGGCGCCGCGCAGGATCTCGACGACCGGCAGGTACTCTTCGCGCCACCAGCGCGCGGCCGTATGCGCGCGGTCCATGAGGCGCCCGTCGTGCTGGATGACCCGAAAGCCCCACGCCTCGACGCCCTCGGCCAGCGTGCCGTACCGGACGGGATCGCTGACGCTGATGCGCGAGCGAGCGTCGGGCGGCAGCGGGACGCGCTCGTGGAAGAGGCGCTCGTGGCTCTTGAGCGGGAGGTCGGCCAGCGTGATCGAGCTGTCGGGCGCGACCTGCGTGAGGACCTCGACGACGTGGGCGTCGATCGTGTCCGAGCCCTGCGCGCGCGCCACCGCGACGCGGTGATGGCCGTCGCGCACGAAGTGCAGCTCGCCGATCCGGTAGACGTCGATCGGCGGCATCGAGGCGCCGCGCCGCGACGCCTCGGCGATGCGTTCGAAGCGCGTCCGCGCACGCGACGACGTCGGGCGAAACTCGCGGTCGAATTCCTTGCGGCGGTCCACGGTGCCGACGATCGAGGGGATCGGGATGCTGCGGACGCCGAGGTCGCGCTCGCCCGTGCGCCCGAGGGCGTCGACCACCTCGTCGAAGGAGAGCATGACGTCGACGTCGCCGGGCTCGAGGCGCAGCAGCGAGCTCAGCTGCGCGAACACGCGCCGGCGCCGCGCGCGCAGGAAGTCGGCCTGCGCGTCCTGCGTGGGAAAGCCGGTGTCGCGGGCCATGGCTACATCATCGCCATTCGGGCAGCTCGGCAGTCAGGCTTGCGCCCGCGCCGCCGTCCGCGGTGCGCTCGCGCAACCCGATCGCCTCCGCCGGCGCCAGGAGCATCGTCAGGCCGTGGCGCGGCGCGCGCGGGGAGTCGCGCCGCTCGCGCAGCACGACGGCGGCCCACCGCCGGCCCTCGTCCAGGGCGGGCGCGACCCGGGCCGCGACCTCGCGCGGCACCCAGCCGGCCTGCGCGCCCGCGGCGGTGAGCACCGCGATCGCGTTGGCGTCGTGCTCGTTGCCGGGCTCGCGCCGCAGCGTCAGCGGTGTCCCGGGGGCGAGCGCGTCGGACTGCAGGACGTCGTCGTGGAAGCGCGCTCCCGCGACGCCCGCGACGATCAGGCCGCGCGCGGCCAGCTGCGGAGCGTCGCGGCCGAGGAAACGACCCGAGTCCGGGTCGATAGGCGTGTAGCCGGCGACCCAGACGATCGCGCCGTCGTCGGGATACCAGTAACGCTCCTCGCGCTCGACCGCTACGTCAGCGACGCGCAGACGACCAGCGCCACCGCGATCTGGATCGCCGCCGAGACGAGTGCCGCCGGGTGGAGCCTGCTCTCCTGACATATCACGCCGAGCTTGCCCGGCGTCAGTGCGTCCAACACCACGAACCCCACCGCTTGGGCGCCGACGCCGACGGCGCCGTAGACGAGGGCGTCGTCGAGGCCGTTCCAGCCCGCGCCGGTGAAGTAGATCGCAAACCACAGGATCAGCCCGAGCGCGAACAGCCACGTGGCGGCGATGACCGCCGCGTTGACGTTGCCGTCCATGACGAGCTGCCCGAGCTTCCCCGGTGTCAGCAGGTCGATGACGAAGAAGCCCGCCACGAGCACCACGAGGCCGACGGCCGAATAGGCCAGCACCTGCCCGACGAGTTCCAGCATGGACATCTCCTTTCGCCGTACGACCGCCGGATCAGCGACCCTACCGCGGCGCTGACGCGATGGTCGATCCTCCGGCGCCTTGGTCAGGCGATCACGTGCGGCACGAACCGCGACGTGTTGGTGGTCAGCAGCCCGTCGCTCTCACGGATCCCCAGGCCGGCGGGCTCGACATCGACCGTCCAGACCCCGAGCACCGGCCGCGCGCCGCCGCCGTAGTCGCCGAGATCGGTGTACTTCTGCACGACGAACCCCTCCTCGCCGTAGTCCTGGTCGGGTCCTTGCTCGACGACCTGACCGTCGATCACCGCGGTCGCGTTGGCGCCCTCGCGCGCGAGCAGCGGCTTGCGCACGAACGACGTCAGGCTCGCCGGCTGCTCTCCGTCGAACCACGCCGGCAGGATGTTCGGGTTCTCCGGAAACAGCCGGTGCAGCACGGGGAGGATGCCCTTGTTGGACCACAGCATCTTCCAGATCGGCTCGATCCAGATCGTCTGACCGGGACCGTCGCCCATGCGCTCGAGCGCCGGCGCGGCGAAGTCCTC
>DASZDB010000282.1:0-4141 GCA_035942495.1 Solirubrobacteraceae bacterium | reverse complement strand
GTTCGTGATCCTCATCGCCATCATGATCGGCGGCTCGATCGCGCTCGTCGTCTGGCGCCGCGAGGCGCTGCGCTCGGAGAACCGCCTGGACTCGCTGCTCTCGCGCGAGGCGATCTTCCTGCTCAACAACCTCGTCCTCGTCGCGATGGCGTTCGTCGTCTTCTGGGGCACGTTCTGGCCGCTCATCGCCGAGGCGCTGACGGGCACGCGGCGAGCGCTCGGGCCGCCGTGGTTCGACAAGTACACGGTGCCGTTGGCGATCATGCTCGTCCTGCTCAGCGGGATCGGCCCGGTGATCGCCTGGCGCAAGGCGACGGCCGCCAACGCCCGGCGCAACTTCCTGCTGCCGACGGTCGCGGCGCTGCTGCTCGGCGCGCTGCTGGGCGCCTTCGGCGCGGCGTCGCGCCCGCTCGCGCTGGCGATGTTCGTCTGCGGCGCGTTCGTCGTCATCAGCGTGGGCCAGGAGTTCTGGCGCGGCGTCGGGGTGCGGCGGGCGATGACGGGGGAGGGCCCCCTGCGCGCGCTGCGCTCGCTCGTGTCCCGCAACCGGCGCCGCTACGGCGGCTACCTCGTGCACGTCGGCATGGCGCTGCTGTTCGTCGGGGTCGCCGCGTCGACCGCGTTCAACGACGCGCGCGACGTGTCGCTGACACCCGGCCAGACGATGCGTGTCGGCGACTACGACTTCACGTACGCGAAGCCGACCTCGCGCGTGACGACGACGAGCGCCGGCGACCTCGAGAAGATCTCCTTCGGCGCGGTCGTCGACGTGCGCCGCGACGGCGACAAGATCGTGACGCTGCGCCCCGAGCGCAGCTACTTCCCGTCGCAGGACATCGAGGGGCTGGGTCCGGTCGGGCGCTTCTTCGAGGGCGAGGCGACGAGCGAGATCGGGTTGAAGGCGGGTGTTCGCCGCGACCTGTGGGCCGCGATGACGCCGGACATCCGCAAGCTCATGCCGACGATCGAGGAGGGCGATCGCGTCTTCGCCGCCGCCGCCGGCAAGCTGCCGCCCGCGCTCGAGGGCCAGGCGCTCGGCGAGGCGCTGAGCGGGATCGTCGATCGCTACATCGCCTCGAACCCGTCGGCCACGTTCCGCGTCATCTCGTCGCCGCTCGTGACGTGGATCTGGCTCGGTGCGATCATCGTCTTCCTGGGCGGGCTCATCGCGCTGTGGCCGGGCTCCGACGCCGCCCGCGGCCGGGTCACCGCACGCTACGCCGCGCGCGTCGCCGAAGACCTCGGCCGCGCGTAAGCCGCACGGCGCAAAATCCCCCTGTGGACGTCGTCGCCCTGCTCGTCATCGTCGTCGTGGTCACGGTCGTCGTGGCGATCGTCGCGACGCCGCTGCGCGCCGAGAACCGCGAGCGCACGCGCAGCGCGAGCGCCGACGAGATCGCCGAGCTCGAGGCGCGCAAGGAGGCCAAGTACCGCGAGATCCGCGACGCCGAGATGGACCTGCGCACAGGCAAGCTCTCAGCGGAGGACCATCGCGTGCTCGATCGCGCCCTGCGAGCCGAGGCGATGGCGATCCTCAAGGCGCTCGACGACGCCGGCGCCGAGAAAGCTGAGGTACCCTGAGGCCATGGAGAACATCCTGTCCGCCGTTCAGGTCCTGCTGTCGGTCGTCGTGATCTTCCTCGTGCTCATGCACTCCGGCAAGGACGCAGGGCTGTCGGGCGCCTTCGGCGTGGGCACGGGCGCGGGCCCGTTCGGCGGTGGTTCGCTCGTGGAGCGCAACCTCAACCGCTGGACGATCGGGATCTCGCTGCTGTGGGTGGCGAACACGATCGTCCTGCTGAAGCTCTGACGCCCGGGGGCCGGTGACACGCGCCCTCACCGCGTCGCTGCGGTGACGCGAAAGCCGCCGGCGCGCAGCGCGGGGCACAGCACGCCGTGCGCGAAGCGCCGGCCGTAGAAGTCACCTTCGCTGACGAGGTGCTGGTCGGCGCCGAGCGCCTCGGTCTCGGCGAGCAGGCGCAGCACCGAGTCCGTGAAGCGCACGTCGCGCAGGGGCCGTGTGATCGCGCCGTCTTCGACGAGGAACGTGCCGTCGCGCGTCATGCCGGTCAGCAGCGTCTCCTTCTCGCGCACTGTGTTGACGTACCACAGCCGGGTCACGTAGATCCCGCGCTCGACGGGCGCCAGCAGCTCCGCGACGTCCACGGCGTTCCCGGCCGCCAGGACGAGGTTCGTCGGCGCGGGACCGTCCGGTGAGCCGCCGGGGCGCGTGGCGTGGCCGGTGGACCGGGCCGCCGGACCGCTCAGCACGGCGGAGCGGCGGTCGTGCACCACCGCCCTGGCGACACCGCCCGCAATGAGCGTCAGCGGCGCCTTGTGCACCCCCTCGAGGTCGAAGGCGCGCGGCAGCGTGCGCGGCGAGGCCGGTTCGTCGGCCAGGCCGATCGCCGGTGCGGCGACGGGCGTCTCGAGCCGGTCGCTGAGGGCGCCGCGGCCCTCGGCGTGCGACAGCCCGTTGAAGGCAAGGCCGCCGAGGAACTCGAGCAGCGCTCCGACGGCGGCGGGCTCGAGCACGACCGGATAGGAGCCGGGCGGCAGGTCCGCGAGCGGCTGGCGGCGGACCTTCGCGGCCGCCTGCCGTGTCAGCGCGTCCGCTTCGATGCCCGAGGCGCCGCCCGCGGTCGCCGACGCAAAGCCGGTGCGACCGCGGGCATCGCGGCAGATGACCTTCATGAACGCGTCGGTCAGCTCCTCGTCGCGGCGCACCCCGGTGCTGGTGGCGATCGACGTGCGTACGGCGCCGGCGGTCCAGATGCCGAACGCCTCGAGGCCGTGCTCGGCGGCCACGGCGAACGCCGCCGCCAGCGCGCCGCCGGCCTCGGCGGGATCGAGCAGCGCGGTGGCGCCGTCGAAGCCGTCGCGGCCGGCCTCCGCGGGGCCGTCGCTGCCGTCGTCCGCCTCGCCCACCGTAGGCAGGCCCGGGTAGGCGCCCGCCCCCGATCGCGCCGCGGCGCGCGCGGCGGCCTCGGCGCGTCGTGCGGTGTCGCGCAACGCGTCGTCGTCGAGGCGATTGGTCGATGCGGAGGCCGTGTGGCCGTCGCGCACGACGAGGATCTCGACGTCGGTGTCGTCGACCGCGGTCGCCTGCGTCGGTGCCGAGCGCGCGAAGCGCGAGACGAGCGAGCGTTCGCGCACGACCGTCACCTGCGCCTCGCCCGGGCCCACCAGCGCCAGCGCGTGCTCGGCGATCTGCGGCGGTGACGCGGCCGCGGCGGCGGCGCTCACGCCACGCCCACCTGCACGTCGCGAAACCGCGCGGGAGCGGTCCCATGGGACACGCGCATGACCTGCCCCGGCTCGCCCTTGCCGCAGTTGCCGACGCCCCACAGCCGCCACTCCGGCGCCGAGCAGACGGCATCGAGGCCGCCCCAGAACGTCGGTGTCACGCCGGCGTAGGAGGCGTTTCGCAGCAGGCGGCCCAGCTCACCGCCACGGATCTCGCGCGCGACCTCCGTGCCGAACTGAAAGTGCAGGCGGCGATCGTCGATCGACCACGAGCGGTTCGTCTCGAGGTACAGGCCCGCGTCCGTGGAGGCGACGAGGTCGCCCAGCGATCCGGCGCCACCCGGTTCGATCGAGACGTTCGTCATGCGCACGATCGGCTGGCGCGCGAACCCGTCGGCGCGCGCGCAGCCGCCCGACCGGTCCAGTCCGATCGCCGCCGACGCGCCGCGGTTCGACAGCGCGGCGCGCAGGATCCCGCCCTCGATCAGCGGGGTCCGCGCGGCCGCGACGCCCTCGTCGTCCCATCCGAACGTGCCCAGTCCGCCGGGCAGCGTCGCGTCCGCCGTGACGTCGAGCTGCTCGGAGCCGTAGCGCAGCCTGCCGAGGTCGGCCGGCCCGACCCAGCTCGTCCCCGCGTAGGAGGGGTTCCGAAGCAGCCGCGTGCGCTCGCCGTCGACGATCTCCCACGCCGCCTCGGTGGCGAACTGGAAGTGCAGCCGCCGGTTGTCGATCGACCACGACCGGTTGGTCTCCAGGTACAGCCCGTCCTCGGTGTCGGCGATGAGGTCCTCGAGGCTGCCGGCCGAGCCGGGAGCCACCGAGACGTTCGTCATGCGCACGATCGGCTGGCGCGCGAACCCGTCGGCGCGCGCGCAGCCGGCGGACGCCGCGAGGC
>DASZDB010000281.1:0-3841 GCA_035942495.1 Solirubrobacteraceae bacterium | reverse complement strand
GGAGCGGCGGGATCTGCCCCGGGAACTCCGGCGCCACGCGCTGCGCGAGCCGCGCCGCCGGACGCCCCTCGACGAACGGCGCGAGGTCCTCGAAGCGCAGCAGCAGCGCGATGCTCGGCGCGATCTGGAAGTCGGCGGCATTCAGCTCGGATCCGCCGAGCACACCCTCCTCGATCCACGCGTCGATCCGGTCCAGGCGCGCCGGGAGGGCGGCGAGATCGCGCTCGCCGGCGCGGTCGGTGGCGCGGTGCGCAGCGGTCGCGAGCCGCGTGACGAGCCGCCGCGACAGGCGCTGGGACGGGCGCATGAGCGGGTTGGCGTGGCGGTAGACGCTCAGAAACGCCCGCCCGTCACGCCGCGACGCGCACAGGACGAGCCGGCGCGCCGCGTCCTGCAGCTCCTCGCCCCACTCCTCGGCCGCCTCCACGGCCTGACGCCGCTGCGGGTCGGCCGGAAACAGCGGGGGCTGCGGCACGAGCTCGTCGAGGGCCCGCGAGATCTCGAGCGAGCCCTGGACGCGGCGCCCGTCGATCTTCAGCGCCGGCACCGTCATGGTCTCGAAGCCGCGGCCCAGCATGCCGAACGCATGCGGCCCGATGATCAGGTGCACGGCCTTGTGGTCGATGCCCTTGTGCTCGAGCATCAGCCGCGCCGTCAGCGACGGCCCCGACCCGCTGAACATGTACAGCTTGACCTTGTGCCTTACGTCGGCCACGGTCACAGCCCTCTCAGCCTCGACTTCACCGTGCACGCCTTGTGCGCGCCGCCGTCGGTCGTCGTGCACTCGATCGTGCCGCTGCCCCTGACGTGCCGGAACCTGCCGGTCCCGCCGGTGTACGTCAGGGTTCCCTTGTAGGTGATGTTCATCGGGCTCGTGGCGGCGAACGTCATCTCGGCGCGGCCGCGCACCGTGCCGAGGTTGTAGTAGTTCTTGAACGTCGCCGCAACGCTCCCCTGGCCGGGGCCGCTCGGCGTCACCGTGTAGGAGTTGTGGTGCAGGCCCCTGCCGAACGGCTTCGGACACCGCGCGAACCCGAGGTGGATTCCGCTCGGATTCGGCGCCCCCTGGGCATTGAGCGCCAGCGTACAGTCAAGTTTCGTCACCCTGTCGCCCTGCGCCGACGCGCCACCCGACGGCGCGACCGCCAGGCCTGCGCTCGCCAGCAGAGCGCTCGGGAAGATCCATCTGCGCCGCATGTCCTGCCTCCTCGTCGAACTGCGATGTGCCGCCATCCTGCCCCGGCCGTTCACCGACCGCGACGTGGACGGACCCTGGACTTTTGTGCACGGCACCGTGAGAATCGGCGCGATGCAGGGCCGGGCACCTACGGTGGCCGCCGGGTTGCTCGAGCGTGACGGTGAGATCGAGCGTCTCGAGCAGGCGATCGCCGCGGCCGTCGAGGAGGCGGGGTCGGTCGTCGCCGTGGAGGGTGAAGCCGGGATCGGCAAGACGTCGCTGCTGACGCACGCGAGCCGGATGGCGTGCGACGGCGGCATGCGCACGTTGCGCGCGCGCGGTGGCGAGCTCGAGCGCGAGTTCGCCCACGGCGTCGTGCGTCAACTGTTCGAGGGTGCGCTGGCGGCGGCACCGCCGGCCGAGCGGGCGCGCTGGCTCGCGGGCGCCGCACGGCTGGCCGAGCCCGTCCTGTCCGCGTCCGCAGAGCCACGCGGACGCGGCCCGGAGGCGAGTTCGATCCTGCACGGCCTGTACTGGCTCGTCGCGAACCTCTCGGCGGAGCAGCCGCTGCTGATCTGCGTCGACGACGCCCAGTGGGCCGACGACGCCTCGATCGCCCTATTGGCCTATCTGGCGCGCCGCGTCGAGGACCTCGCGGTCCTCATCGTCTACGCGTCGCGTGTCGGCGAAGGCGCAAGCGAGCTCCTGCCCGCGGTGGCGGAGCCCGAGCTCGTCAGGACGGTGCTGCGTCCCTCGCCCCTCAGCGCGGCGGCCGCCTCCGAGCTCGTCGGACAACAGCTCGGGCGCGCAGGCTCCGAGCACTTCGCGCACGCGTGTCATCGGGCGACGAACGGCAACCCGTTTCTCCTGCGTGAGCTGCTGCGCGCGCTCGCGGCCGACGGCGTCATGCCCGACGACGCGAGCGCGGCTCGCGTCGCGCAGATCGCGCCCAAGGCGATCGCACGCGCGACGCTGGCGCGCCTGCGCCGCCTGGGTGCTCCCGGCACGCAGCTCGCCTTCGCCGTCGCCGTGCTCGGCAAGAGCGCGGACCTGCGGCAGGCCGCGGCGCTGGCGGAGCTCGATGCCGATGTGGCGACGCAGGCCGCGGACGCGCTGGCGGCGGGCTCGATCCTCTGCGACGGGCGCCCGCTGGAGTTCATCCACCCGATCGTGCGCACGACCGTCTATGACGAGATGGCGCCGGCGAAGCGCGCGACGTGGCACAAGCGCGCCGCGCTGCTGCTCGCGCAGGACGGCGCCGGTGACGTGGCGCTCGCGCCGCACCTGCTCGCGGCCGAGCCGAGCGGTGATCCATGGGTCGTGAAGCGCCTGCGTGCCGCGGCGCGGGAGGCGACCGGACGCGGCGCGCCGGATGCCGCGTGCACGTATCTCGAACGCGCCCTGGCCGAGCCGCCGGACCGGCAGCAGCGCCAAGCGGTCGTGTTCGCGCTCGGCTCTGCGGAGCTCACCGTGCTCAGGCCGACGGCGTTTGACCGGCTGCGCGAGGCGCTGGACACCGCGCCCGATGCGTCCGCGCGGTTCTCCGCGGCAGAGGAGCTTGTGTGGGCGCTCGTATACGGCGACCGCGTGGAGGAGGGCGTGGCGCTGGGAACCGAGCTCCTCGCGGCCTTTCCGTTCGAAGACGAGGACGCCAGGATGCGCTTCGAGGGGTGGCTGGCCGCCCTCGCGCAGTTCGCCCCGGCGTGCGCGCGGCCGGCGCTGGAGCGGCTCGCGCGCTATGACGGCCGCCTACGCGGCGACACGGGGGCTGAGCGCCTGATCCTCGCCGTCCTGGCCTTCGGCGCCGCTCACCTCGGCGATTCGGCGGCCGCCACGGCGGAGCTCGCGCGGCGCGCGATCGGCGGCGGCCGGCTGCTGCACGACCACCGCGTGGGGTCGGCGACGTTCTACCTCGGCGTGTGGGCGCTCGTCTATGCCGACCGGCTCGACGAGGCCGAGCGGTGGTTCGACCTCGTCCTCGAGGACGGACGCAGGCGCGGCTCGACGGCGGCGTTCGGAGCGGGATCGGCCTCCCGCTGCCAGGTGCTCGTCAGGCAGGGGCGTCTCGCCGAGGCCGAGTCCGAGGCGCTCGGCGTGCTCACGACGATCCCGCTGCACGCACCGGCGCGGGGCATGATCCTGTCGTGCCTGCTGGACACGATGCGAGAGCGATCCGATCAACGCGTGGCGCAGGCCTTCCTCTCCGAACACGCGATCGACGGCGATCTGTGGCAGACCGCGATGGCCGGCATGCTGCTGTTCTCGCGCGGGCACCTGCGCCTCGCCGCGGGCGACGCGCGCGGTGCCCTGAGCGACTTCGAGCAGCTGACGCGCCGCGACGCGCTGTCGGGGCTCGACACGCCCGCGATGGCGTCGCGCGGGTCGCAAGCGCTCGCGCAGCTTGCGCTCGGCAACCGCGACGCCGCCCGCGCCCTCTCCGACCAGGAGCTGGGGCGCGCCCGGCGCTGGAACAGCCCGAGCGCGCTCGCGTTCGCGCTGCGCACCGCGGGCGTGGTTCGCGGTGGCGCCGCCGGAATCGAGCTGCTGCGCGAATCGGCGGCCGCCGTCGGCGAAGCGGCGGCGTACGAGCGCGCTCGTTCGCTCGCCGCGCTCGGCGCCGCGCTGCGCCGCGCCGCGGGCGACGCGCGCGGTGCCCTGAGCGAC
>DASZDB010000280.1:0-2134 GCA_035942495.1 Solirubrobacteraceae bacterium | reverse complement strand
GCCAGCACGCCGATGATGCCGCCGTCCGCCTCGAACCCGAGCGCGAAGCCGAGCGCGACGACGATCGTCGAGGCGATCGCAAAGCGGACGCAGTCGCCGATCACCGCGCCGACGAGCGGCGCCGCGCCCCAGATCGGCAGGGAGCGGAAGCGGTCGACGACGCCCTTCGTCATGTCGGTGTTCAGCGCGACGCCCGAGTAGACCGCCGTGAACAGCACGGACTGCACGAGGATGCCGGGCAGGATGAACTGCAGGTAGTCGTCCGTCGAGCCGCTGATCGCGCCGCCGAAGAGGTAGGTGAACATCACGAGGAACAGCACCGGCGTGAGCGTCACGTCGATGAGCTGCTCGGGAACGTGCTTGATCTTCAGCATGCCGCGCCAGCCGAACGTCTTCGCGGCCGAGAACGCGCTCGGGCGGGGCGGGCGCGCGCTCGAGGACAGCGCGGTGTTGAGGGTGGCGCCGCCGGCGGCGGGGCCGGGGCGGGTCGTCTCGGCGGTGGGTGTCGTGCTCATGCCGCCTCCTCCACTGCGTCGTCGTCTTCTTCGGCCAGGTGGCCGGTGAGCGCGAGAAAGACCTCGTCGAGGCTGGGCTGCGCGAGCGAGAACCCCGCGAGGCCGAGGTTCGCCCCCGAGAGCTCGGCGACCGCCTCGGCCGCGCGCTCGGGATCGTCGATGCGGACGGTGAGCGCGGCCGGGTCGGCTTCGAGGTGTGGCTCGGCGTCGAGTGTGCGGCCGAGCAGCCGGGCCGCCTCGTCGCGCTGCAGCGGGTCGAGCAGCCGGACGCGCAGCGCGCCGCCGCCGACGGACGCCTTCAGGCTCGTCGGGGTGCCCTCGGCGATGACCTTGCCGCGGTCGATCACCGCGATGCGATCGGCGAGCTGGTCGGCCTCGTCGAGGTACTGCGTGCATAGCAGCACCGTCGTGCCGAGGCCCGCGAGGGCGCGGATGATGTCCCATACCTGGTTTCTCGAGCGCGGGTCGAGGCCTGTCGTCGGCTCGTCGAGGAACATGAGCTCGGGCGTGACGACGATGCTGGCCGCGAGGTCCAGCCGGCGGCGCATGCCGCCCGAGAAGTTCTTCACGAGCCGGCCGCCGGCCTCCTCGAGGCCGAAGGCGGCGAGCAGCTCGTCAGCGCGGCCGCGCGCCTGCTTCGTCGGGTAGCCGAGCAGCCGCCCGAGCAGGATGAGGTTCTCGCGGCCGGTGAGATCGTCGTCGACGGAGGCGAGCTGGCCGGTCAGGCTGACGAGCCCGCGGACGGCGTCCGCCTCGTCGACGATGTCGTGGCCCAGCACCCTCGCGCTGCCCGCGTCGGGCTTGAGGAGGGTGGCGAGCATCCGGATCGTCGTCGTCTTGCCGGCGCCGTTGGGGCCGAGCACGCCGTAGACGGCGCCGCGCTCGACGGCCAGGTCGACGCCGTCGACGGCGCGAGTCTCGCCGAAGCTCTTGACGAGCCCGGCTGCTTCGATGGCGAGGGTCGAGGTCATGGCACTACGACTGGCGGGGATGGAAGAACTCATCGGTGGGAAGTCGACGAGGGGGTGTTGCTGCGCAGGCTACCTGTGGCGGCGGGTGCGTTCAGCGGGCTCGGGCGGGCGGATCGAAGAACGCGTGGACGCGGCCCGTGGGTTTGAGCCAAGGCCCCACGAGCGCGCGGGCCCTGCCGGGTGCGCGGTGAAACAGGCCGACGCCGACAGCGAAGACGACGTCGAAGCGACGGTCTCCGAGGAGGGGGCCGAGGTCCTCGAGCTTGCCCACCAGGAATTCGGCTGTGCCTGCTTGCACGTGCGCGGCGTTGCGCTTCGTCGCGGCGTCGATCATCTTCGCCGACCGGTCGATGGCGGTGAGGCGGCCGGTGCCCGCCGCGAGCCGCTCGCAGACAAGGGTCGCGGCGACGCCGTGGCCGCAGCCGATCTCGAGGACGGGGTCGTCGGGCTGGATGTCCAGCTCGTCGACGATCGCGCGCAGCCGCTCGCTCATGGCGTGGATCGTGCCGGACGCGCGCGGCGGGCGCTGCGGGCGCCACCGCGGGCGATGGGCACTCCGAGCCGCCAGCGCGGGGGCGCCACCGCGGGCGATGGGCACTCCGGCCCGCAGCGCGGGGGGCGAGTCGAATAACCCTCGTCCCGCGAGGC
>DASZDB010000279.1:0-3178 GCA_035942495.1 Solirubrobacteraceae bacterium | reverse complement strand
GGTCAGAAGGGCAGTTCGCCGGCGATCTGCGCGAGCGTCGGCGCGTGCCTGTCGCGCTCGGAGACGAGCAACTCGAGATCCTCGGGCCAGGCGATCCCGACGGCCGGATCGTCGTAGCGAAAGCCGCGCTCGGCCGCGCCGTCGTAGTACGTCGAGCACTTGTAGGTCACGTCGGCGACGTCGGACAACACGCAGAAGCCGTGCGCGAAGCCGACCGGGATGTAGAGCTGGCGGGCCTGCTCGTCGTCGAGCTCGACGCTCTCCCACTCGCCGTACGTCGCAGAGGCCCGGCGCAGGTCGACCGCGACGTCGAGGATCCGGCCGCGCGCGCAGCGCACGAGCTTCGCCTGGCCGGCGCCGACCGAGAAGTGCATCCCGCGCAGGACGCCGCGCGCCGAGCGCGAGTGGTTGTCCTGCACGAACGTGTCGCTGACGCCGTGCGCGGCCCAGACGTTCGCGCGATAGCTCTCCACAAAGAAGCCGCGCATGTCGCCGTGGACGACGGGCTCGAGCAGGACGAGACCGTCGAGGCGCGTGTCGATCAGCCGCATCGCGACGGCAATCTAGTGGGCCGCCCGGCCACGCGCCCCGTCTCCTAGTCTCTCCGCGGTGAACGAGGCCCGCGCCAAGCGGCTGACGCTCATCGCCTGCATCCTCGGCTCGGCGATCGTGTTCGTCGACCAGACCGTCGTCAACGTCGCGCTGCCCGCGCTGCGCGACGACCTCGACGCCTCGCTGGCCGACCAGCAGTGGGTCGTCGAGGCCTACCTGCTGCTGCTGGCGTCGCTGATCCTCGTCGGCGGCACGCTCGGCGACCTCTACGGGCGCCGGCGGATCTTCGCGATCGGGACGGCCGGCTTCGGCGCGGCCTCGCTGATCTGCGCGATCGCGCCGTCGGTCGAGCTGCTGATCGGCGCGCGCGCGCTGCAGGGCGCCTTCGGAGCGCTGCTCGTGCCGAGCTCGCTGGCGATCATCACGACGGTCTTCGGCCCCGGCGAGCGGGCGGCGGCGATCGGCTCCTGGACGGCCGGGACGAGCGCCGCGATCGCGGTCGGCCCGCCGCTGGGAGGGCTGCTCGTCGACGTGCTGTCCTGGCGCGTGATCTTCGCGCTCAACGTGCCACTCGTGCTCGCCTGCCTGTGGCTCATCCGCGAGGCGGTGCCGTCGATCCCGGCCGCGGGCGGACGTCGCATCGACGTGCCCGGCGCGGTGCTGTGCGTCGTCGGGCTCGCCGGCCCGACGTACGCGCTCATCCAGCAGCCGCTGCTGGGCTGGTCGGACCCGCAGGTCTGGGTGCCGCTCATCGGTGGGCTCGGCGCGCTGCTGGCGTTCGTCAACTACGAGCGCCACGCGCCGGACCCGATGCTCCCGCCCGCGATCTTCGCGTCGCGCAACTTCGCGGTCGGCAACGTCGTGACGCTGGCCGCCTACGCCGGCCTCGGCGCCGCCTCGTTCTTCATCGCGATCTTCCTGCAGCAGGTCTGCGGCTACAGCGCGTTCGCCGCAGGCCTCGCGCTGCTGCCGATCACGCTGCTGCTGATCGGCCTCTCGCGGCGCTTCGGCGCGCTGGCCGTGCGGGTGGGACCACGCCTGCTGATGAGCGCCGGGCCGGTTGTCGGCGGCACCGGCATGCTGCTGTTCACGCGCGTCGACGCGCGCGGCGACTACCTCACGCAGGTGCTGCCCGGGACGCTCCTCTTCGGCCTCGGCCTGGCGATGACCGTGGCGCCGCTGACCGCGACCGTGCTCGAGGCCGCCGACCGTCGCCACGCGGGCATCGCGTCGGGCGTCAACAACGCGATCGCGCGCGTCGCCGGGCTGCTGGCGATCGCCGCCGTGGGCCTCGTCGTGTCGGCGCAGTTCGCGAGGCAGGTCGAGCGCGGCCTCGGCCCGCCCGCGCAGCGCGACGCCGCCACCCGAGCGTACGTCGACGAGGCGCGCGAGCGCCCGCTGACGATCCCGGACGGCCGCGTCGCCGCGGCCACCCGCGTGACGGTCCGCAACGCGAACGTGGCGGCGTTTCACCGTGGCATGGTGGTGTCCGGCCTGCTGATGATCGCGGGCGGGCTGATCGCCGCGATCGGGATCGCCAACCCGCCGCGCGTCGAGGCCGATCCGCGGCCGCCGGCGGTGGCCGCCTGAGGCTGCCTAACCTTTCCAGCTCGCATGGAGGAACGCTTCACCGTCACCCCTGAGCGCTACGCGCAGCTCGCGCGCTTTGCGCTCGTCATGTTCACGCTCATCGTCGTGACCGGTGTCGCCGTGCGCGTCACCGGATCGGGCCTCGGCTGCCCGACGTGGCCGAAGTGCACGCAGACCTCGCTGTACACGGAGCTCAACACGCACGGCGTCATCGAGTTCGGCAACCGGATGCTGACGAGCATCGTCGGCTTCGCCGCGGCGGCGGCCTTCATCGGCGCCTGGCGGCGCCGGCCCTACCGACGCGACCTCATGCTGCTTGCCGCGCTGCTGCCGTTCGGCGTCGTCTCGCAGATCGTGCTCGGCGGCTTCACTGTCCTCTTCGATCTCGCGCCGGGCCTCGTGATGAGCCACTTCATGCTCTCGATGCTGATCCTCGTCGCCTGCGTGGTGCTGGACTGGCGCGCGCGTCGCGAGCCCGAGGAGATTGCCGCCGCCAGCGCCGAGGACCGCACGCTCAAGCGCGCGTCCTGGGGCCTCTTCGCGCTCGGCGCGGTCACGATCTTCGCCGGCACCGCCGCCACCGCGGCCGGCCCGCACACCGGTGGCACGGGCACCGACGACCTCGTTCCGCGGCTCGTGTTCAAGGGCATCGACACGCTGAACTGGGTGATCTCGCAGCACGCGCGGCTGGCCACGCTGCTCGGTCTCGCCGCCGTCGGGCTGTGGCTCGTCGCGCGGCGCCGGGGCGTGTCGCGCGAGGACCGCAAGCCGCTGACGATGCTCTGCTGGCTGCTGGCGGCGCAGGGCGTGATCGGCATCGCGCAGTACCTGCTCGAGCTGCCCGCCGAGCTCGTCTGGCTGCACGCCTCGCTCGCCGCGGCGACGTGGGTGGCGATCGTCTGGACGCTGATCGCCGCGGGCGGTCTGCGCACCTGGCCACTGGGTGCGCGCAGCGGCCGCCGCGAGACCGCGGCGGCGCGCTGAGCCTGAGCGCGGGCAGCCGTCAGCGCCCCCGTCGCCGCACGCGTCGCCCGCT
>DASZDB010000278.1:0-3040 GCA_035942495.1 Solirubrobacteraceae bacterium | reverse complement strand
GCGGGCGTCGACGCGGCCGAGCGCGCCGAGCAGCTCCTCGGGCGTCTGGCGAAACGTGTCGGGATCGTTCTGGCCGATGTGCGTGTGGGCATCGAACAGCGCCGGCCGACCCGCCTCGTCCATGATCGCCCGAAACCAGGGGTCGAGCAGTCCGTCGATGTCGGCACGCACGCGCGGCACCCTATCGGCAGCGGGGGGATGGAGCCGATCCGTGCTCTTCGTCAGCCGAATCCCGCGCGGAGCGTCGCCACTAGCTTTCCGGCAGCAGCAGCCCGATGATGCCGAGCAGGCCGCCGGTCTCGAGACCGACCCGCAGCGCGGCGGCCTGGACCGCGCTGAGGTGACGCTCGTCGCGGGCGCGGACGATGCCGTCCCCGAAGGCGTCCACCAGCTCGTCCTCCGAGACGCCGTCGGGCCGCTCGCCCCCGAGCAGCTTGCGCAGGAGGTCCTCGCGTGGCATGTCGAGCGCGCAGGCCGTGCCGTCGAGCGTCGCGAGGGCCGCCCGCTGGGTGCGCTCGACCCCGGCGGGCCGCTCGCGCGGGGCGCACGGGTCGGCGACGGCGCGCGGGCCGAAGCCGCCCCCGCCGAGCGCGAGGTAGACGGCGACGAGCAGCGCTCCCGCCGCGATCGAACCGGGGACCGCGACCGCCAGGCGCGCCCCGATGCTGCCGTTCGACGACGCCGCGCCGTACGCGCCGGCGCGGGTTGAGCGAGCACCCATGAACGCCGCGCCGGCGGCGAGCAGCGCGATCAGCGCGGCGAAGAGGAACGAGCGGCTGAACGCCTCCGTCGCGCCGCGGTCGAGCTCCTCGTTGAGCTCCTCGTGCAGGTCGTCGACCACGGGGCGGTCGGCGGGCGAGACCTCGACTGCGGCGAACGCCGCGTCGAGATCGGGCAGCTCCTGCTCGGCAGCCTGCGCAACTTCGATGTCGAGCGCCCGCGCGAGGTCGATCTTGGCCGGCAGCGGCAGCGGCGCGTCGAGCACGTGGGAGAGGCCCGCGCGCTCGGCGGGCGGGCGCACGCTCTCCAGATCGGCGGTGAAGATCGGCGTCAGCAGCAGCAGGCCGACACAGATGCCGGCGTGCCGGGCGGCGACCGTCCAGGCCGCCGGGCCGGCGACCGCGGCCGCCGCGCTGCGCTCGTCGCCGGCCCCGGCATCGCCAACGCTCGCGCCGATCAGCGTCGCGAGGGCGAGGCCCAGGCCGAGACCGATCGCCAGCTGCGGCGCCAGCGCCCAGTACGCGTGCGCGCCCGGCATCAGGCCCAGCGCCGCGAGGCCGCCCGCCACGAGGATCGAGCCCGCGATCGCCGGCACGAGCCCGTGGCGGACGCGCGCCCACTGGCCTGCGACGAGCGCCGCGATCGGCATCACGGTCACCGTCAGCGCCGCCTCTGCGGGCGAGTGGCGCCACCCCTCGATCAACAGGATCACGAGCAGGAACAGCGCCGCCGACAGGGCCGCCGAGGCGAGCGTCAGGGCGATGAGCGGCGCCAGCGCCGGACGTGAGGCGGCGACCGCGACGCCGGAGCGCGCCGCGGGCGCGGGCTCGGCCGCCCGCACCCCGCGCGCCCCCAACAGCCCGAGCAGCGCCACCGGCGCCTGCAGCGCGAACATCGCCTCCCACGACAGCCACTCGGTCAGGAAACCGCCGAGCGCCGGCCCGACCGCCGCGCCGAGCACGCCCGCCGCCGCCCACAGCAAGATCGCCCGGTCGCGGCCCGTCGACAGCACGAGCAGCTCGAGCGCGGCGGCCACGACGACGGCGCCGATCAGGCCCTGCGCCGCGCGGGCGCCGATCAGGAAGCCCAGCGAGGGGGCCAGCGCGCACGCGATGCAGGCGACGATGAACAGCGGCACGGAGACGAGGAACGCGCGCTGCGCCTGCCCGCGCGCGAGCCGCGCGCCGTAGAGGGCCACGAGGGCGAGCGCGAGGTTGAAGGAGATCAGCACCCACGCGACGGCGTTGACCGTCGAGTCGAAGTCGCGCAGGATCGCCGGCAGCGCCAGCGTCACGACCGACGAGTCGGCGAGGACGAGGCCGACGGTGAGCGCGAGCAGCAGCGGGCCGAGGCGCGCGCTCCTTCGGCCGGAAGCCGTCGTGCTCATCTACGCGGGCGCGTCACTGGCAGGTTCGATGTCGAGCCCCTCGAGCAGCATCGGGCGTCCGTTGTGGTCATAGGAGACGTCGACGGAGTCGTTCTGGCGATACGTCCCTACGCCCCAGGCACCGAGAAACCAGCGCCAGAAGCCGAGCTTGCCCTCCTTCTTCAGCTCGGCCTCGAACAGCAGCGCGCGGTCGCGTATCTCGTAGTCGACGCCGGCCTGCTGGCGCACGCCGTTGACGTACACCTCGAAGGGCGGCCGCACCCCGGGCGGGAGACGGACGATCGATCTGGCCTGCACGAGCGCCATTATGGTCGTCGGGGTCGTGCGCCTGCCGCAGGGCCGCGGACGCCGAGCCCGAATCCGCAACGCAGTGACCCATGACCGAGGATCTCGACTACCGCATCAGACGCTCTGACCGCGCGCGGCGCGTGCGCGTGAGCGTCGACGCGCACGGCGCGGTCGAGGTCGTGCTGCCGCGGCGCAGCCCAGCAAGCGCCGCACCGGCCGCGATCGAGGAGCTGCGCCCGTGGATCGAGCGGCGTCTCGACGTGGCGCGCGGTGTGCGCGCGACGATCGCTGCCCGCGGCGCCGCGCTGCCCTATCTCGGCGCGCAGCTCACGCTCGTCCCGCAGGCGGGCCGCACGCGCGCGCACCGCAGACATGACGCGCTGCTCGTGCCGGACGACGCCCACGCGGCGCAGCAGGCGGTCGAGCGCTGGTATCGCCGCGCCGCCGCGCAGGAGATCGCGACGCGCCTCGATGCGGCGGTCGCGGCGCTGGGCACGAGCTACGCGACGCTGTCGATCCGCAACCAGCGCACGCGCTGGGGCTCCTGCTCCTCGACCGGCGCGATGAGCTTCAACTGGCGCCTGCTGCTCGCCCCCGCGCCGGTCCTGGACTACGTCGTCTGGCACGAGGCCTGCCATCTGCGCG
>DASZDB010000277.1:0-7380 GCA_035942495.1 Solirubrobacteraceae bacterium | reverse complement strand
CGCCGACGGCGCCGTGCGCGACCTCATCTGGATCGGCAACTGGGGCGACGGCGAGCGCGCCCAGGAGCTCGACGAGTTCCTCCTCGCGCCCGCGCGGCGGCTGCGCCTGCGCGGCACGATCCACGGGGTGCGCTATCCGCGGCGTGCGCGCTGGGCGATCCGCCGATCGCGGCTGCGCTACCGCGGCTGGCTGCCCAACCACCGTGCGCCGGAGGTGTTCGCGCGCCACCGCGTCACCGTCCACGTCCCGCGCCGCCCGTACGTGCAGACGCTGCCGGGAATCCCGACGATCCGGCCCTTCGAGGCGCTCGCCTGCGGGATCCCGCTCGTCAGCGCTCCGTGGGACGACGCCGAGGCCCTGTTCCGGCCGGGCCAGGACTATCTCGTGGCTCGCGACGCCGCCGCGATGCGGCGCTGCCTGCGCGAGGTGCTCGATGACGCCGGGCTCGCCGCCGAGCTGCGGCGCTGCGGCCTGGAGACGATCGCCGCCCGCCACACCTGCGCGCACCGCGTCGACGAGCTGCTGGCGATCTGCCGCACGCTCGGCGTCGCCGACGAGGTCGCGGCATGAGGTTCGCGTTCTTCGGCTCGAGCCTCGTCTCCTCGTACTGGAACGGGGCCTGCACGTACTACCGCGGCCTGATCCGCTGCCTGCACGAGCGCGGCCACGAGATCGTCTTCTACGAGCCGATCGCCTACGAGCGCCAGGAGCACCGCGACATCGCCGACCCGGACTACGCGCGCGTCGTCGTCTACGACGCGCAGACCGAGCAGCGGGTGCTGCGGACGGTCGAGTCGGCCCGGCATGCGTTCGACATCGTCGTGAAGTGCAGCGGCGTCGGCGTGCACGACGCGCTGCTCGAGGCGGCGGTGCTCGACCTGCGCGCGCCGGTGACGATCTTCTGGGATGTCGACGCGCCCGCCACCCTTGCCGCGATGGAGGCCGACGAGCGCGATCCGCTGCGCGCGCGCATCGCCGAGTTCGACTACGTCCTCACCTACGGCGGCGGCGACCCCGTCGTGCGCCGCTACCGCGCGCTCGGCGCGTGCGACTGCGTACCGGTCTACAACGCGCTGGATCCGACCACGCACCACCGCGTCGCGCCGCGCGACGAGCTGCGCGCCGACCTCTCGTTCCTCGGCAATCGGCTCCCCGACCGCGAGGCGCGGGTGGAGGAGTTCTTCTTCCGCGCGGCCGCCGCGGCGCCCGATCGCTCGTTCCTGCTCGGCGGCAGCGGCTGGGCGGACCGCGCCGCCGCGACCGGGAACGTGCGCTACCTCGGCCACGTCTCCACCCGCGACCACAACGCGCTGAACTGCTCGGCGCGCGCGGTGCTGAACGTCAGCCGCGAGAGCATGGCCGCCAACGGCTTCTCCCCCGCGACGCGCGTCTTCGAGGCGGCCGGCGCGGGCGCGTGCGTCATCACCGACGCGTGGGAGGGCATCGAGCAGTTCCTCGAGCCCGGCTGCGAGATCCTCGTCGCGCATGACGGCGCCGAGGTCGGCGCGCTGCTCGAAGCGCTCGAACCGCAGCGCGCGCGTGCCATCGGCGAGGCCGCCCTCGCCCGCGTGCTCGCCGACCACACGTACACGGCGCGCGCCGCCCAGGTCGAGGCGCTGCTGAGCGGAGTGCCGGCATGAGGATCGTCCTTCTCGGCCTGTCGATCACGTCGTCGTGGGGCAACGGCCACGCGACGAACTACCGCGCGCTCGTGCGCGCGCTGAGCACGCGCGGCCACGACGTCCTCTTCCTCGAGCGCGACGTCCCGTGGTACGCCGCCCAGCGCGACCTGCCCGAGCCGCCGTGGGGCACGACGCGCCTGTACGGGTCGCTCGACGAGCTGCGCAACGAGTACGCCGACGCCGTGCGCGACGCCGACGTCGTCGTCGTCGGCTCCTACGTGCCCGACGGGGTGGGGGTCGGCGAATGGGTCATCTCGATCGCGCGCGGGCTGACCGCGTTCTACGACATCGATACTCCCGTCACGCTCGCGAAGCTCGCCCGCGGCGACTTCGAGTACCTCACGCCGCAGCTCGTGGCGCAGTACAGGCTGTATCTGTCGTTCACCGCCGGCCCGACGCTCGACCGGATCGAGCAGGAGCTCGGCTCGCCCTGCGCGCGCGCGTTTCATTGCCTCGTCGATCCCGACGCCTATCCAATGATCGACGCCGAGCGCCGCTGGGACCTCGGCTACCTGGGCACGTACTCCGACGACCGCCAGCCCGCGCTCGAGCGCCTCCTGCTCGATCCCGCGCGCCGTGATCCAGCGCTGCGCTGCGTCGTCGCCGGACCGAGCTACCCCGACGACATCGCCTGGCCCGCGAACGTCCAGCGCATCGAGCACCTCCCGCCGGCCGAGCACGCCGCCTTCTACGCCGCCCAGCGCTTCACCGTCAACGTCACGCGCGCGGACATGGTCGCCGCCGGCTGGTCGCCCAGCGTGCGGCTCTTTGAGGCCGCCGCCTGCGCCGTCCCCGTCATCTCCGACGCCTGGGCGGGGCTCGACACGTTCTTCGTCCCCGGCGAGGAGATCGTCGTCGCGCAGAGCGCCGACGACGTTCTGCGCACGCTCAGCGGCATGAGCGAGGCCGTGCGCGACGCGATCGGCCGGCGCGCCCGCGCGCGCGTGCTCGCGCAGCACAGCGCCGACCGGCGCGCTGCCGAGTTCGAGCAGCACGCCAGCGAGGCGATGGCGACGGCATGAGGACCCTGCAGTCCACAGGCGCCGCCGCCGCGCCCGAGCTCGGCCCGTGGTTTCACAACCTGCACCTGCCGGGAGGCCGCCAGACGGCGCCCGACCACCCGCTCGGCGACTTCCCGTTGTTCAAGTGGGAGCAGATCGCGCCGCACCTGCCCGACGACCTGCGGGGGGCCCGCGCGCTCGACATCGGCTGCAACGCCGGCTTCTACACCTTCGAGCTGGCGCGGCGCGGCGCCGACGTCCTTGCGATCGACATCGACGAGCACTACCTGCGCCAGGCGCGCTGGGCGGCCGGCGAGCTCGGCGTGTCAGAGCGCGTCGAGCTGCGCCACATGGGCGTCTACGACCTCGCCGCGCTCGCCGAAGAGCCGTTCGACGTCGTGCTGTTCCTCGGCGTCCTGTATCACCTGCGCCACCCGCTGCTGGCGCTCGACGCGGTGTCCGCGCTCACCGCTGGAACGCTCGTCCTGCAGACGCTGACGATGCCGGGCGAGGAGCGCCTGACGGCCCCCGCCGACCTCTCGATCGACGAGCGCGACCAGATGAGGCGGCCGGGCTGGCCGGCGATGGCGTTCATCGAGCACGAGCTCGCGGGCGACCCGACGAACTGGTGGGCGCCCGACGCCGCCTGCGTCGAGGCGATGCTGCGCTCCTGTGAGATCGAGATTTGCGAGCGGCCCGGCCACGAGATCTGGCTTTGCCGGCCGCGCCCGGGCCGGGACCTGCCGCGGTTCAGGCCCTGACCAGCAGCTCCTCGGAGCGCGCCGCGCCGAGCCGCATGCGCTGCAGCGCATGGCGGATGATCCGCGAGACCTGCATCTGGCTGACGCCGAGAACCTCGCCGATCTCGCGTTGCGTCATGTCCATCTCGAAGTGCATCTTCAGCACGCGCCGGTCGCGGTCGGTGACCATCCGCAGCAAGCGCTCGAGCACGACGCGCTCCTCCGCCACGTCGTAGGCGTCGTCGTCGACGCCGATGCGATCCTCCAGGCGGGCCGCTCCCTCGTCCTCGCTGCCGAGCTGGGCCTGCATCGAGACCGCGTAGCGCGCATGGTGGGCGTGCAGCGCCTCGAGGACGAGCTCCTGTGGCTCGCCGAGGCGGTGGGCGAGATCGGCGACCGTCGGCGCGCGCCCGTCCTCGGTCAGCTCGACGACCGCCGTGTCGACGCGCAACGCGAGCTCCTGCAGCGCGCGCGGCGGGCGCACGGACCACGTCCGGTCGCGGAAGTAGCGCTTGATCTCGCCGGAGATCGTCGGTACCGCGTAGGTCGAGAACGCGACGCCGCGCGCCGGATCGAACCTGTCGACTGCGTTGATGAGGCCGATCGTGGCGACCTGCAGCAGGTCCTCGAGCGTGTCGCGGCGAGAGGAGAAGCGCAGGGCGATGCTGCGGGCGAGCGGCAGGAAGCGCTCGATGAGCTGCTCGCGGACGATCGGGTCTCGCGCGGTGTGGTAGCGGTGAAACAGCGCGTTCTCGTCCGGGACGCGCGCGCCTGGATCCAGCGTACGACTCGGCATTGGTGCCCCCTCGCGTCAGGATGACGTTGCCTTGCCGGCCGCCGGGCCCCATCTCGCACGGGAGAGCCCGTCTGCCCTGCAGTTCCAGCTCGCTGACGTTGCCCGTCAAATGCCGTGCTTCGTCCTCGCCGGAACGTTACCCGAGGAAGACGGGCCTTACGCGCAGGTAGTCATACGGTGTCGATGTTCAGCAGGCTCAGCAGCCCGCAGACCTCGAGCGCGCGCTGCACGGCCGGCGGTCCGCTGATCAGCGAGAACTCGTGTCCGGCCCGCTCGGCGAAGCGATGCTCGGCGACCACCACGCGGATCCCGCTGGAGTCCATGAACGTCAGCTCGCGCAGGTCCAGGACGACATGGTCAAAGCCCGCGCTGCGCAGTTCGTGCAGCTGCTTCTCGAGCAGCCCGGCCGTCGCGAGGTCCAGCTCACCCACGGGCACGAGGCGGACGGCGTCGTGTTCGGGATGCACGTCGACGCGAAACAGCGGCGCGACCTGTTGCGGCAGTCCTGCGTCGGCGGGCACGGTCACCTCTTGTCGAACGACATGTCGTGACGAGGTGTCCAGTGCTCCTGCTGCGAAGACCACTGACTTCCGCAGGTCATCTGCGCTGCCGCCGCCGCCCTCGAGGTCGGTGCGAACGCGTACGTCAACACTAGCGCGACCTGCAAGCGCCGCAGCCCAGCACGGTCAGTCGGCGGACGTGCCGCTCGAGCCGTCACCGTCGGGTGAGCCCGCCGCGCCGTCGGGCTCGTCGCCGCTGTTGCGCGGCTTGAGGATGAAGACCTCGACCGCGATGTCGGGATCGATGTGGTGATCGCTGAGAAAGGCGAGCACCGTGCGGCCCGTGTTCTCCTCGATGGCCTCCACGAGGTCTTCCTTCATCGTGCGCTGAAAGCGCCGGCGCATGTCGATGACGGCGTCGGCGTGGCCGTCCTTGACGAGGCTGCGCTCGGCCTTGAGCAGCGCGTCGCGCAGCACGACGACCACGTGGGAGTCGGTGATGGTGGTGTAGGCCTGCGTCGGGCCGCGACCCGTGTAATCGCGCAGCAGTCGCACGAGCGCGTTGCTGATCGCCTGGGCCGCCTCACCTCGACTTACGTGTGCTTCCGGACTCGTCACGAACGGACAAGCCTTTCTCGTCTCCTGTGGATCGGGCCGCGTCGATGGGCATGGAGACGCTTCGAGCCCAGCCGCGGTGCCAGATCCCCCCAGAAGTGCCTTGCGGGCAAGAGCCGCAAGTCAGCAGAGAGCGCAGGTCGCTGCACCTTAGCCCACGGCGCACGCGGGCAGGCCCGCGCGCGGCGGTTTTCGGGTCCGGTGCCCGGGGTACAGGCTCAGGCAGGGACGACCCGCTTGCGCTTGTCACCAGTCCGACAGGTTCCGCCGGTCTTCAGACGAACGACTGTCTTGAGGTGAGAACGTGGCAGCACTGGACGCAACCGTCCCCTGCGGGGATGGTGACAGCGACGTGTCACTCGCGCAGATCGCGGGCGACCGGCGTGCCCGCGAAGACCTGCGGCTCTTTCGCGCCTGGGTGGACCACGGCGACCGCCGTGCCCGCGCACAGCTGATCGAGCGCTTCCTGCCCTTGGCCCGGTCGCTGGCCCGGCGCTACGAGCGCGGTAGCGAGCCGCTGGAAGATCTCGTTCAGGTCGCATCGGTCGCGCTCGTCAAGGCGATCGATCGCTACGACCCCGCGCGAGGCTATGCCTTCAGCTCGTTCGCGGTCCCGACGATCGCCGGCGAGCTCAAGCGCCACTTTCGTGACCAGACGTGGATGGTGCGCCCGCCCCGCGGCATCCAGGAGGTCACCCTGCGCGTCGAGGGCGCGCTCGCCCGGCTCACCCAGCAACTTGACGGCTCGCCGACGACGCGCGAGCTGGCAGACGCCGTCGGCGTCAGCGACGAGGCGGTGCTCGAGGCGATGCAGGCACGCAGCGCCCGGGGCGCGCTGTCGCTGCACGCCCCGCAGGGCGAGCCCGGTGACGCGATGACGCTGCAGGACACGCTCGGGGGCGAGGATCCGGACATCGAGCGCGCCGAGACGCGCGCCGAGCTGGATCGGCTCATCGCCGAGGTCGCCCCGCGCGCGCGGGAGATGCTGCGCATGCGCTTCGAGGAGGACATGACGCAGGCGGAGATCGGCGCCGCGATCGGGATCAGCCAGATGCAGGTCTCGCGGATCCTGCGCCAGACGATCGCCACGCTGCGCGAGGTCGCCGAGGAGGGCGTTCAGCCCGAGGAGCGCGAGCTCGCGCCGGCCTGACCCGCTGCCGGCGCGACCGCGAGCCGGCGGCTCATCCGCACCGTCGTGCCGCCCGGACGCGGCTGCACCTCGACGACGTCCATGAGCTTGCGCATGAGCGGCAGGCCGCGGCCGCGGTCGGAATTCTCCTGGCGCTCGCGCCACGTGCCGTGATCGCGCACGCTGATGGCGATCTCGCCCGCGTCGTGCGTGAACTCGACGGCGAAGAGGTCGTCGCCGCAGTCATAGCCGTGCTCGACGGAGTTCTCGCAGGCCTCGTTGCAGGCCATGATCACGTCTTCGGTCTCGTCGGCGTCGGCGCCCTGCTCGACGAGCCAGCGCCGCAGCGTCTGGCGCATCGTGAACAGCCCGCCGGACTCGTTGGAGACCTCCAGCGTGACCTTCTCGCCGAGCGCCTCCTGCAGGCGCACGACGAGCAGCGTCACGTCGTCAGAGCGCGCGGTGTCGTCGCGGAGACTGTCGAGCAGCAGCTCGCACGACCGCTCGACGTCGTGGCCCATCGCGGTCGCCGCGACCCGCAGGCGCTCGAGGCCGACGTCGAGCACCTCGGTCGACTCCTCGACGAGCCCGTCGGTGTAGAGGACGAGCGTCGCGCCGGGCTCCAGGCGTCGGGTGTGCTCCTTGTAGCGCGGCGTCGCGAGGACCCCCATCGGCGGCGACGGCGGCTCGTCGAGGTAGGCGGCGCTGCCGGCGGCGCCGACGAGCAGCGGCGGCGGATGGCCCGCGTTCGTGAAGCGCAGCGTGCCGGTGCCGGGCTCGAGGATCGCCAGCACGACGGTCGTCATGATCGCCTCGTCGGAGCCCAGCCCCAGCGTGAAGCGGTTGAGGCGATCGGCCATCTTGCCGGTGTCGTCGGCCTGCATGAGGATCGCCCGCAGCGCGCTGCGCATCTGGC
>DASZDB010000276.1:0-2128 GCA_035942495.1 Solirubrobacteraceae bacterium | reverse complement strand
GGCCGGCTGAGCAACCTCATCGAGGACTTCAGCACGACCGCCGGTGCCCTCGCCGCCCGCGAGGACGCGCTGACCACCGCGGTCGGCGAGCTGCCGCGCACCCTGCGCGCCGCGACGCCGGCGTTCGACGCGCTCAACGGCGCGTTTCCCGACGTGCAGCGCTTCGCGCGCGACGCGCGGCCGGGCGTCCGCTCGCTCGGACCGACCGTCGACGCGACGCTGCCGCTCATCCGCGAGCTGCGCGGCCTCGTGCAGCCGTCCGAGCTCGGCACGCTCGCCAGCAACCTGCGCAGCGCGACGCCGCCACTGGCGCAGGTCGCCCGGACCGGCGTCTCGGTGCTCGGCCGGCTGCGCGAGCTGTCGAGCTGCGCGACGAACGTGCTCGTCCCGTTCGGCGACGACAAGCTCGTCGACAAGGCGTTCCCGACACACGGGCCGGTGTACCAGGACCTCGCGAAGTTCCTGCCCAACCTCGCGGGCGAGAGCCGCTCGTTCGACGCCAACAGCCCGTGGTTCAAGGTCCTGGGCACCGGCGGCGCCGAGACGGTGAACATCGGCAACGGGCTGTTCGGCACGGTCGCCGAGCCGATCGTCGGCAACAACCCGCCGCCGATCCGCCAGCGCCCGCCGCTGCAGCCCGACGTCCCGTGCGAGACGCAGGAGCCGCCGGACCTGCGCTCGATCCCGAAGGGACCGCCGCCCAGCGTCCGCACGAACGCCGCGGTGTCGCGGACGCGCGAGTCCAAGGCGCAGTCCGTCGCCGTGGCGGTGCTGCGACGCGAGCTGAAGGCGAAGGGCAGCGACGTGAAGGTGCTCGACCGCGCGATCACCGTCGACGAGATCCGCAAGGTCGCGGCGCGCAACGGGCTCACCGGCCAGCTCAACCGCGTGTTGAAGGGGCGGGGCGCGAAGTGATCCGCGTCATCCGCAAGAACCTGCTCCCGTTCACCGCGGTCCTCGTGCTCGTCGTGATCGCGTTCGTCGTCGGCGGCTACATCCTCGAGAACCAGCGCTTCCGCGTCCCGCTCGCCGAGGACAAGCCGATGCGCATCCACGTCGAGCTCGACACGGCGCAGGCCGTCACGCCGGGGCAGGGCCAGACCGTGCAGGTCGCCGGCGTGGAGATCGGCGACATCGGCGACGTGAAGCTCAAGGACGGCCGAGCGCTCGTCGCGCTGGACATCAAGCAGGAGTACGAGACGCTCATCCGCCGCGACGCGCGCGCCTCGCTGCGGCCGCGCACGGGGCTGAAGGACATGTACGTGCAGGTGTTCCCCGGCAAGGACCCCGTGCCGGTCAAGGCTGGCTTCACGATCCCGATCGCCAACTCGCTGACCGACGTCGACCTCGACGAGATCCTCTCCGAGCTCGACGCCCGCACCCGCGACTACATCACGCTGCTGGCCAACGGCGCGGGAGAGGGGCTGCGCGGCAAGGGCGACGACCTCGCTCGCGTGCTCGAGCGCTACGGCCCGACCGTCCGCGACCTCGGCCGCGTCAACCGCGAGGTCGCCAAGGAGCGGGTCGCGCTGCGCCGCCTTGTCACGTCGCTGTCACAGATCAACAGCGAGCTGGCGCAGCGCCCACGGGATCTCTCGCGCCTCGTCTCGACCGCGTCGACGACGCTGCGCGCGTTCGCCGACGAGGACGAGAACCTGAGCGCCGCGGTCGGCGAGCTCGCGCCGACGCTGCAGACGGCGACCGCCACGCTCGACGCCGTGACGCCGTTCGCGAACGAGCTCGGCCCCACGACGCGGGCGCTGCTGCCCGCGGTGCGCGAGCTCGAGGACGTCAACGCGGCGGTCAGCCCGTTCGCCCGCGAGGCGACGCCGATCGTCCGGACGAAGATCCGGCCCTTCGTGCGGCGCGCGGTGCCGCTCGTGCGCGATCTCGCGCCGGCCGCGCGCGGGCTGGGGCGGACGTTCCCCGAGCTCGATCGCAACCTCAAGGTCGTCAACGACCTCACGAACATGCTCGGCCACAACCCGGGCGGTCGCGAGGCGCCCGACAAGGCGGGTAGGGACGAGGGCTACCTCTTCCACCTCGGCTGGCTCGCCCACCAGACGGTGAACCTGCAGAGCATCGACGACGCGAACGGCCCGATGCGCCCGATCTTCCTGACGGGCAC
>DASZDB010000275.1:0-8814 GCA_035942495.1 Solirubrobacteraceae bacterium | reverse complement strand
TCCTTGAGCGCATGGAGGAACACGAGCGCCGCGCCGCCGAGCACGCCGCTGGCGACGAGCGGCGTCGTGATCGTGCGAAACACCGCCATCGGGCTGCGGCCGAGGCCGCGCGCGGCCTCCTCCAGCCGCGGCGGGACCTGCAGCAGCGACGCGCTGATCGGGCTGACGGCGAGCGGCAGGTAGTGGATCGCCAGCGCGAAGACGAGCACCGCGAGCGTCTGGTAGAGCGGCAGCGCGACGCGCGTCGTGAAGAACACGAGCGCGAGCGCGACGACGATCCCGGGCAGGGCGTAGCCCGCGTAGCCGACGCGCTCGACGATCCGCGTGACGTAGCCGGGGTAGCGCACCGACAGCAGCGCGACGACGATCGCCGCGAGGCCGGCGGCGAGCGCGGCGCAGGCCGCCGCGAGCAGCGAGTTTCCGGTGTTCGCGACGAGCGCGCCGACCTCCAGGCCGCTGGAGACCTGCTTCGTCGCCCAGTACAGAAGCACCCCGACCGGCAGCACGAGCGCGACGCCGACGATCGTCGCGCAGAACCCGATCGCGGGCCAGCGCCAGCGGCCCAGCCGCACCGGCTCGAGCGGGCGCGGCGCCCCCGGCGTCGAGCGATGCAGCGCGCGCGCCGAGCGCACGCGCGCGTAGATCGCGAACAGCACGAGCATGACGATCACGAGCACCATCCCGAGCGCCGCGGCCTCGGTACGCCCGAACCCCGACTGAAAGGCGATGTAGATGTCGCGCGTGAACGAGTTGAAGCGCATGATCGAGACCGCGCCGAAGTCGCTGAGCGCGTAGAGCGCGACGAGCACGCTGCCGGCGCCGATCGCCGGCGCGAGCTGCGGCAGCACGACGCTGCGAAACACCTCGCGCTGGCCGCGGCCCATCACCCGCGCGGCCTCCTCCAGCGCGGGATCCATCCGCCGCAGCGCGCCGCGCAGCGGGATCAGCACGAGCGGATACGTGAAGAGCGTCAGCACCGCAAACGCGCCGGCGAAGCCGTAGATCGACGGCAGCTGCACGCCGAGCAGGTCGGCGAGCGCGCCGCGCGGGCCGAGCGCCGAGACGAACAGGTAGGCGCCGATATAGCTCGGGATGACGAGCGGCAGCGTGGCGAGCGTTGCCCAGACGCGCCGCCCCGGCAGGTCCGAGCGCACCGTCAGCCAGGCGAGCGGCACGGCGATCGCGACCGCGGCCAGCGTCACGGCCGCCGCAAGCCCCAGACTGCGCGTGATGAGCCCGAGCGTGCGGCTCGTCAGCACCGCGTCGAGCGCGGCCGAGGCGTCGTCGAACACCGCGACCACGAGGTACAGCGCCGGCAGCGCGGCGGCGAGGCCGATCGCCAGGCCCAGGCCGAGCAGGACGAGCGGGGGACGGCGCACGCCAAACACACGCGCCGCCGTCGGCAGCCGCCGCCCGAGCGCCCGCCCTGCGGAGGCGGCGGTCACGCGCGCATCACCCCTACAGGGCTCCCGTTTCGCGCATGAGCCTCAACGTTCCCGGCAGATCGCCCAGCTTCGCGAGGTCGACGCGGGGCGCGGGGATCTGCGCCAGCGGCGTCAGCTCCTCCGGCGCCGTGACGCCCGCCGCGAGCGGGTACTCCTTCGAGCTGTCGGCGAAGTACGTCTGCGTCTCCTTCGACAGCATCTGGCGCACGAAGTCCAGCGCGCGTTCCTGGTCGTCGCCGGCGGAGGCGAGCACCCCGACGCCGGCGACGTTGATCAGCGATCCGAGGTCGTCAGGCGGGAAATGCGCCTTCACCGGGTAGTCCGGATCCTCGGCGGCGGCCTGGGCGACGTAGTAGTGGTTGATCAGGCCGAGGTCGATCTCACCCTCGGCGATGGCATCACGCACGGGAATGTTCGAGTCATACACCTGGGCGTCGTTGGCCACCATCCCCTCGAGCCACTTCTTTGCGACGTCGTCACCCTCCACGACCCGCAGCGCCGTGATGTAGCCCTGCAGCGAAGCGTTCGTGGGGGCCCAGCCGACACGGCCCTTCCACTTCGCGTCGGTCAGGTCCAGCGGCGAGTCGGGCAGTTCGGATTGCTGGACCTTCTCGCCGTAGGCGATGATCCGCGAGCGGCCGGTCACGCCCACCCAGTGCCCGGTCGCCGAGCGGTACTGCTTCGGGACCATCTCGAGGATGTCGGCGGGCAGTTGGAGCAGCAGGTCGCGCTTCTCGACGGCATCGAGTGAGCCGGCATCCTGCGCGAAGAAGAGGTCGGCGGGCGAGTTGCGGCCCTCCTCGGCCAGCGTCGCGGCGAGCGAGGGGCTGTCGCCGAAGCGCGTGCGCACATCGGTGGCGGAGGCGTCCTCGTACTGCTTGATCGCCGGGTTGATGATCGGCCCGATGCGACCGCTGTAGAGCGTGATCGCGTCGTCGCCCTCCGCCGACGACGAGGACCCGCAGGCCGGCAGCGCGACGAGCAGTCCCGCGAACGCGACCATCGCTGTGAAACGGCGCCGAACTATCATCGTCTGAGCTCTCCTCCTCGGTCTTGCGGCCTCGCCCTGCGGCGCAGCTTAGGGCAGCCTAACGCCTCACGCGATGACGCCCCGCCGATTCCTGTTCGCCCTTCTTGCCTGCGCAGGCCTCGCTGCGACCTCGCTGCTGATCGCCGCCGAGCCCGTCTACGACGCGTGGGCATGGCTCGTCTGGGGCCGCGAGCTGACCCACCTGCGCCTCGATCTTACGACCGGCCCGTCGTGGAAGCCGCTGACGGTCGTGCTCGCAGCGCCGATCTCGTTGGCTGGCGACGCCGCGCCCGCGCTGTGGCTCGTCCTCGTGCGGACGGCGTGGCTGCTGTCCTTCGTGCTGGCTGCCGACCTGGCCCGGTCGATGACCGCCGGCCGGCCGCGCGCGCTGCGGATCGCCGCGGCCGCGTTCGCCGTCGCCGCCCTCGTGCTGCTGTCCGACGAGGTGACGACATGGGGTCGGCAGGCGGCCGGCGGCATGTCCGAGCCGCTGCTCGTCGCGCTCGTGCTCGGCGCGGTTCGAACGGCACTCGGCGGCCGCGTGCGGTGGGCGCTGCTGCTCGGCGCGGCGGCCGCCCTGCTGCGTCCCGAGGCCTGGCCGCTGCTGGCGCTCTACGGCGTGTGGTGCTGGCGCGGCGACCCGCGCTCGCGGCCGCTCGTGGCCGCAGTCGCCGCCGGCGTGGCGGCGCTGTGGCTCGCGCCCGAGCTGCTCGCCGACGGCGGGGGAGGTGCAGGGCGCGCGCAGCGCCACACGAGCGATCCCCGCGAGGCGGTGGGCCGGGCGATCGTCCTGCCGCTGGCGGTTGCCTGGCCCCTGGCGCTGTTCGCGCTGCGCAGTCGCGCCGCGCGCGTGCTCGCGGCGGGGGCGCTGGTATGGATCGCGGTCGTTGCGGCGATGACGACGATCGGCTTCGCGGGCCTGCCGCGGTTCATGGCTCCGGCCGCAGCGATCGTGTGCGTGCTGGGCGGCGTGGGCCTCGCGGAGGGCCTCGCCCACGTGCGACGGCGCCCGCGCCCGCGCACCGCAGCGCTCGCTGCCGGGCTGCTGGTCGCGGCCGCCGCCGTCGTCACCGCGGCGGGGCTGCCGGATCGTGTCTTCGATGTGTCGCAGGCGTGGCGGACCGCGGCGCAGACGCAGGAGGCAAATGCCCGCCTGCGCTGGGTCGTGCGCCGCATCGGGCGCGAGCAGCTGCTGCGGTGCGGAAAGCTGGCGACGACCGACGCACTCGTGCGCACCGCCCTCGCCTGGGAGCTCGACGTCGCGCTCTCGCAGGTCGTGGTCTTCGGGTCACCCCCTCACGCGTCGGGCGCCTTCGTCCTCGGTCTCGGCGCGCCGCGGGCCCTGCACGACGACGTTCGCTCCGCCGGCCGGCTCCTCGGCGTCAGCGGCGAGTGGCGCGCCTACTCGATCGGCTGCCCGGTCACGGCGAACTCGCCGCCGCCGCGCAACGCGGGCGTCGCGGGCGCTTCGCGGTAGGGCTGCTCGGGCGCACGCGCCTCCTCGTGGTACTCGCCGTCCGCGTTGACCGCCCAGAGGTCGTGGCCCGCGCCGGCGCACGCGTTCTCGACCGCGCGCAGGGCGGTGAGCATCGAGTGGTCGGAGTTGTTGTAGCGGTGCAGCCCGTTGCGACCGATCTGCTGGAGGTTCTCGATGCCCGCCAGCCAGGCACGGATCGTTCCGACCCGGGCCTCGTAGTCGGCGTCGTAGATGGGATAGGCCTTCGGCACGCGCACGACGTGCCCCGCCTCGACGCGCGTCGCCGGTGAGAGCCCGATCTCCTCGAGCTCACGCGTCGCCCGAGCGACGAGGTCCGCGTCGCTCGCCAGCCAGAGATCGTCGCCCTCGAAGCAGAAGTACTCCAGCCCGACGCAGGTGCACGAAGGGTCGGGCACCATCGCCTCGCTCCAGGCGCGGAAGTTCTGGATGCGACCGACGCGCACGTCGGGGTCGTGGACGTAGATCCAGTTGTCCGGGAAGAGGTCGTCGCCGCGGACGACGAGCGCGACCGTGAGGAAGTCGCGGTAGCGCAGCCCGGCCGCGGCCTGGCGCACGGCGGGCGGGGGCGGCGGATCGGCGAGCGCGACGACGTCACGCAGTGCCAGCGACGAGACGACCTGCGAGACCGCGACGCGCTCGCCGCCGGCATGGACGGCCACGACCTGTCCTCCCTCGAGCTCGACCTGCGTCACTCGCGCCCCGAGGCGCATCTGGCCGCCGGCGCCGACGATCTCGGCCGCCATCGCCTCCCACATCTGCCCGGGTCCCAGCCGCGGGTAGTGAAACTGCTCGATGAGGCTGCGCACGTCGCCGCCGTCGTTGAGCAGCGCGGCCCGCACGACGCGCGAGAACGACAGGGTGCGGATCCGCTGCGCGGCCCACTCCGCGCGGATCTCCGACGTCGGCACGCCCCACACCTTCTCGGTGTAGCTCTTGAAGAACAGCTCGAACAGGCGCCGCCCGAAGCGGTCGCAGACCCATTGCTCGAAGGTCTCCGGCGCGTCGCGGCGGCGGCCGCGGCGGGCGACGGCGCGGGCGTAGGAGGCCGAGCAGCGCGCGAGCTCGACCGGGCCGACCTTGCGCACGACGTCCGCGAGGCGCAGCGGGTAGTCGATGAAGCGCCCGCGCCAGAAGATCCGCGACAGCCGGTCGCGCACGAGCAGCTCGTCGCCGAGCACCTGCTCCCACAGGGCCTGCACCTCGGCCGACTTCGTGAAGAAGCGATGGCCGCCGAGGTCGAAGCGGTAGCCGTCGCGCACCACCGTACGCGCGAGCCCGCCGACCTGGTGGTCGGCCTCGAACACGACGACAGCGCGTTCGTCGCGCGCGAGCACGTAGCCTGCCGTCAGCCCGGCCGGCCCGCCCCCGAGCACCGCGAACGCCTCACCCCTGACTCCTCCCACTTAGGGCACTCTAACTTAGGTTCTCCTAACTTGCTTTCCGTCGTGATTCCAGCCACAGACGCGCCCGCCACGCTCGGCCGCTGCCTGGCCGCGCTGGCGCGCTCGGACGAGCCGCACGAGGTCGTGGTCGTGAACGATCCGCCGCGCAGCGGACCTGCTGCCGCGCGCAACGCCGGGGTCGCCCGCACGACCGGCGAGATCGTCGTGTTCATCGACTCCGACGTCGAGGTCCACGCCGACGCGCTGCGCCGCCTGCGCGAGGCGCTCGAGCGCGAGCCCGCGCCCGACGCGGTGTTCGGCGCCTACGACGACCGGCCCGTCGCGGCGGCGGTCGTCTCGCGCTTTCGCAACCTGCTGCACCACCACGTGCACGCGAGCGCCGCCGGCCCGGCGACGACGTTCTGGGCCGGCCTCGGCGCGATCCGCCGCGACGCGTTCGATGCCGTCGGCGGCTTCGACGCCGAGCGCTACCCGGCGCCGTGCATCGAGGACATCGAGCTCGGGATGCGCCTGCACGCGGCGGGTCACCGGATCGCGCTGGACCCCACGGTCCGCGGAACGCATCTCAAGCGCTGGACGCTCGTGTCCATGCTGCGCACCGACCTCACCGCACGCGGCGCGCCCTGGGTGGCGCTGCGCCTGGAGCGCGGTGGCGCGGGCGGCGGCGCGCTGAATCTCGCGTGGGGCCAGCGGCTCGCCGCGGTCGCCGCGGTGCTCGCCACCGCGGCCGCGGTGAGCGGCCGCGGCCGGCTCGCGCTCGCCGCGCTGGTCGCGATGCTCGCCCCCAACGCGACCTTCTACGCGCTGCTCGGGCGCCTGGGCGGCCCCCGCCTGGCGCTGAGCGGCGTGCCGCTGCACCTCGTCCACCACCTCACCGCCGCGATGTCGGTGCCCGCGGGCGTCGTGCTGTGGGTCTGGCGGTCACGCGCATGAGCCCGGCGCCGCTGCGCCTGGGCCTCGTCGGCTGCGGGCGGCTGGCGGAGCTCGGCTACCTGCCCGCCGCCCAGGCGGCGCCCGGGATCGAGTTCGTCGCCGTCGCCGATCCTGACCGCACCCGCCGCGGCGTCGTCGCGGGCAAGCTCGGCGTCCGAGGTCACGCCCGCCTCAGCGAGCTGCTCGCCGCCACACCGCTGGACGGGCTGGTCGTCTGCACGCCGGCCGAGGACCACGAGGAGGTGGCGGCGCTCGCCGCCCGGGCCGGCCTCGCGGCGCTCGTCGAGAAGCCGCCGGCCCCCGACGCGGCCGGCGCGCTACGCATCGCCGCGCTGTCGCCGACGCCCTGGATCGCGTTCAACCGCCGCTTCGACCAGGGTCTCGCGCTCATCCGCAGCGTCCCGCCCGGTGGCGATCTGTCCATGCGGATGGTGCTGCACTACCGTCGCGCGTCCTGGCGCCCGGTGTCGCGCGGCGACGACTCGCTGCTCGACCTCGCACCGCACCTCATCGACCTCGCTCTGTTTCTCACCGGCTCGCTGCCGCGCGCGGTGCGCGCCAGCGCGACCCGGGAACGCGCCGGCCTCGTGCTGGCGACGACGCGCGCCGACGTCCAGATCGAATGTGCGACGAACGAACCTCACCACGAGCTCGTCGAGATCCGCAGCGCCGACGGCCGGCTCGCCGGCCGCGCCGTCAGCGCCGGCCGCGCGCGCGGCGCTCTGGCGCGGCTGACGGGGACTCATCCGCTCGTGCGTTCGCTGAGGCTCCAGCTGGAGGCCTACGCCCGCGCCGTGCGCGGCGCGGACTCCGGGACGCTCGCGACCGCGGCCGAGGGCGTCGCCGTCATGCGCGTGCTCGATGCCGCGCGCCGCTCGGACGCCATCGGCGGTGACACGGTGGCCGTCGCAGGCGCCACCGTGGCGTCGTGATCTGCGTCCTGCAGTTCGACGCGGCGAGCGTCGCCGTCGTCGAGCGGATGCTCGCGGCCGGCCGCCTGCCGGTGCTCGCGGGGTTGATCGCGCGCGGCCGGCAGATGACGCTGCAAACCCCCGCCGACCATTTCGCGGCGGGCGCCTTTCACACGCTCTACAGCGGGATCGAGCTCGCCGACCACGGCCTCTTCTATCCGTTCCAGTGGGACGCCCGCTCGCAGCGCGCGCGCTACATGACCGCGTTCCCGGCGCCGCCCGCGATCTGGGAGCGGCTCGCGCGCGTCGGCCGGCGCACGCTGGCGCTCGATCCGTACGAGAGCCGTCCCCCGCAGGACTGGCTGGGCACGTACGTCTGCGGGTGGGGCTTTCGCGACCGTGTCGTGCTGCCGCGCTGGGCGCTGCCGCGCGCAGCCGGCGCACACCTCGCGGGCGTCCACGGCAAGGGGCCGCACGCGACGGAGATCTTCGGGCGCCCGACGGTGCGCGAGCTGCTCGCCCTGCGCACGAAGCTCGTCGCGGCGCCGGGGCGCGTCGCCGACGCGGCCGTCGAGCTGCTGGGCCGCGAGTCCTACGACCTGGCCTGGCTGACGTTCAGCGCGGCGCATCTCGCGGGCCATCAGTTCTGGGACCTGTCGCAGCTCGCGCAGGAGCCGGAAGGACGCGACCGCGAGCTCCTGCAGGGCGCGCTGGAGGACGTCTACGCCGAGGTCGACGCGGCCTTCGGCCGTGTGCTCGACGCGCTGCCCGGCGACTGCGACGTGATCGTCGCGTCGGCGGTCGGGATGGACGTCAACAGCTCGCGCGCCGACCTGCTGCCGCAGATGCTCGAGGCTGTGCTGCGCGGCGGGCCCCTGCCGCCGGACGCCGACGGCGGCGGGCCGGGGGCGATCTGGCGGCTGCGCGCCGCGATCCCGCCCGGCGCGCGTGGCGCGATCGCGCAGGCGCTGCCCGACCGCGTCGCGCTGGAGCTCACGGCGCGGCTGGAGCTGCGCGGAATCGACTGGTCGCAGACCGCTGCCTTCTGCCATCCCGCCGACAACCAGGGCTACATCCGCCTGAACCTGCGCGGCCGCGAACGCGACGGGATCGTCGACCCCGGCGAGGCCGGCGCGCTGCTGCGGACGATCGCCGAGGGCCTGGCGACGTTCCGCGATCCCGACGGGGCGCCGGCGGTCGCGAGCGTCGACCGTGTCGCCGAGCATCACGCCGGTGAGCGCGCGGGGCAGCTCCCCGACCTCGTCGTGCAGTGGAGCGAGCGGCCGGCGACGACGCTGGCGGGCGTGCACTCGCCGAGCCTGGGCGACGTGCTGCGGCGTGGGACGGGCAGCGGGCGGTCGGGCAACCACACCCCGGGCGACGCCTGGGCGGTGGTGGTGCCCGGAGTCCACGGGGCGCGCGCGCCGGACCGGCCGCCGCGGCTGGCCGACGTGGCGAGCACGGTCGCGGCGGCCTGCGGCGTGGATGGCGCCGGCCTAGCGGGCGAGTCGCTGCTCGGCGAGGGCTAGCGCGGCACCCGCGGCGACCGACGCCTGCGCGAGTGCGACGCAGGCCGCGACGCGCGGCCCGGCGC
>DASZDB010000274.1:0-4897 GCA_035942495.1 Solirubrobacteraceae bacterium | reverse complement strand
CGGGCCGGATCCGCGCGCAGGGGGGCGAGCGCCTCGGCGAGCGCGGCGGTGGCGGACATGGCCCCTAGTATGCCGCGCATGGCAGGACGCCGAACGCTCAGGCTGGCGGCGATCGGGACCGCGGCCGGGCTCTTCAGCGGGCTCTTCGGCGTCGGCGGCGGCGTTCTCATCGTGCCGCTGCTCGTGCTGTGGTGCGGCTTCGGCGAGCGCCTCGCGACCGGCACGTCGCTTGCCGCGATCGTGATCATCGCCGCGGTTGCGACGGCGGCGCACGGCGCCTACGGCAACGTGCACCTGCGCGAGGGGCTGCTCATCGGCGTTCCCGCGGTCCTCGGCGTCGTGCTCGGAACCGAGCTTCAGGCGCGGATCTCCGCGCGCGCGATCTCGCTCGTGTTCGCCGCGCTGCTCGCGATCGTCGCGGTGCAGCTGCTCGTGGGGCTGTGATGATCGAGGCGGTCGTCATCGGCCTGGTCGCGGGCGTCGTCGCCGGGCTGCTCGGCGTCGGCGGCGGCGCGCTGTTCGTGCCGGCGCTCACGCTCGGGCTGGGCTTGAGTCAGCTCGACGCCGAGGCGACGTCGCTGCTGGCGATCATCCCGGTCGCGTTCGTCGGCGCCGTGCGCCAGCGGGCCCACGGCAACGTGGACGTGCGGACGGGGGCGCTGCTCGGGGTGATCGCCGTCGGGGGAGCGCTGGCGGGCGTGGTGATCGCGAACGCGGTGCCCGAGCGGGGGCTGGAGATCGGGTTCGGGCTGTTCTTGCTGTTCGTGGCTTGGCGGTTGGCGGTACGGGCGCTGGAATCGGACGCGGGTTGATCGTTACGACAGACCGTGCTCGAGCGCGCCCTTGATCGACGCGTCGAGCGCGTTGAGCCGGTGCAGCGCGAGCGCCTCGGCTGAGCCGAACCGTCGGCCCGGCGCGGGCTCCGGGCCGTGGTGGCACAGCACGCAGTGCTCGAGCGCGAGGCGGCGTGCCTCGCTCAGCGCCCGTACGCCCGCCGCCCGCTCGCGCAGCAGCGCCAGGCCGAGCTCGATGTGGCCGAGCAGGCGGCCGGCCTCGGTCAGGCCGATCTCGGCGCGGTAGGTGAACTCGCGGGTGCGGCCGAGGTCGTGAACCAGAGCGGCGGTCATCAGCAGGTCGCTGTCCAGGCGTGGATGCAGGATGCACGTCTCCTGCACCAACGTCCCGACTGCGACCGTGTGCTCGAGCAACCCACCCAGGTAGGCGTGGTGGCCGTTGCGCGTGCACGGCGCGCGCCGCCACTGCGCTCGCAGCGCAGCGTCGCCGAGCAGCCCGCCGAGCAGCGCGTTCAGGCCGGGGTCGTGCACCTCGCGGGCCAGGTGCTCGAGGAAGCCGTCGAGCTCGTCGAGGTCGCGGTAGGCGACCGGCAGGAAGGCGGCGGGGTCGGCCTCCCCGTCCGGCGCGCGGCCGATCGAGCGCAGCTCGACCTGCAACTCGTCGCGGAAGCGCTCGACCCGGCCGGCGACGCGGACGAGGTCGCCGCGCTCGAAGCGGCCGGCCAGCACGTCGGCGTCGCGAAACGCCCGACCCTGCACGGCGCCGGTCCGATCGCGCAGCTCGACGGCGAGATACGGGCTGCCCGAGCGCGACAGCAGCCGGTCCTTGCGCGTGCACGCAAAGACGCCGTCGACCTCCTGTCCGGCGCGCAACGTGGCGATGGTCATACGTCGGCGTCCACTCTTCCATGATGTACCTTCAATCGGATGCAGCCCCTGATCTGGGAGAGCCGTCCCGACGGCCTGCGCGCCCCCGCGATGATCGTCGCCTTCAGCGGTTGGAACGACGCAGGCGACGCCGCTTCGGCCGCATCGACGTTCATCGGCGAGTCACTCGCGGCGGAGCGCTTTGCGCGCTTGGACCCCGAGGAGTTCTACGACTTTCAGTCCACGCGCCCGCACATCGGCTACACCGACGAGCGCAAACGCGAGATCACGTGGCCGGGCGTCGAGATCTTCGCGGCGCGCGTGCCGCTGGCCCAGCGCGACCTCATCCTCGTCCAGGGACCCGAGCCGGCGATGCGCTGGAAGACGTTCTGCCGGCACCTCATCGACCTCGCCGAGGCGCTGGGCACGCAGCTCGTCGTGACGATGGGCGCGCTGCTGGCCGACGTTCCGCACACGCACCCGGTATCGATCACCGGACTGGCGTCCGATCCCTCCCTGGTCGACAGGCTCTCGGTCAAGGAGACGACGTACGAGGGCCCGACCGGGATCATCGGCGTGCTGCACACGGCGTGCATCGAGGCGGGACTGCCGGCGGCGAGCCTCTGGGCCGCCGTGCCGCACTACGTTGCCGCCGCGCCGAACCCGAAGGCCGCGCTCGCGCTCGTGCGCAAGATCGAGAGCCTCGTGGCGATCACCGTCGACGCTACGGAGCTCGAGACCGCCACCGAGGAGTACGAGCGCCAGGTCGGCCTCGCGGTGCAGTCCGATCCCGACGTGCAGGCCTTCGTCGAGCGCCTCGAGCAGGCCGCCGAGCGAGATACCACGCCGCTGGGACCGGGCGACCTGCCCTCCGGCGACGCGATCGCCAGCGAGTTTCAGCGGTTCCTGCGCCAGCAGGGCCCGCCCGACCGCTGACCAGCGCGCATGGACGTGCGGCAGGCACCCGCCGCCGGCGTCGTCACGGCGGTCAGCGTGAGCGGCGGGCACACGATGACGAAGCCCACCACGGACGCCATCCGGCTGCTCGCAGGGCTCGGCGTCGAGGGCGACGCGCACAGCGGCGTGACCGTCAAGCACCGCTCGCACGTCCGCCGCGACCCGACGAAGCCCAACCTGCGCCAGGTGCACCTCATCCACTCAGAGCTCCACGACGAGCTCTCCCGGCAGGGATTTCCGGGCCTGCAGCCCGGCCAGATGGGCGAGAACGTCACGACCGCGGGTGTCGACCTGCTCGGGCTGCCCGTCGGCGCGAAGCTGCGTCTCGGTGACGATGCGGTCGTCGAGGTCACCGGGTTGCGCAACCCGTGCGCGCAGCTCGACGGCATCCAGCCGGGCCTGATGAAGGCGACGCTCGGCCGCGACGACGACGGCAACGTCGTCCTGAAGTCCGGGATCATGGGCGTCGTGGTCGCCGCCGGCGAGGTGCGCGCCGGCGACCCGATCGGCGTCGAGCTGCCGCCCGAGCCGCACGTCGCGATGAAGAAGGTCTAGCCGCCCCCGCCGCCGAGATCGGCGATGTGGCCGGCGACGGTCGTCTTCACCGACGACGCGCCGGGCAGCCGCGACTTCTACGAGGGCTCCGGGATCGCGCGGCGGATCGGCTTCATCGCTCGGCCGCGGGGCATGCGATGCGGTAGTCGCACATGGAGCAGGCCGTGTACGAGGGTGTCGGCTCGAAGTCCTGCGCGAGGATGCCGGCGGCCACCTCGTCGACCGTGTCGGCGATCCAGGCCGCGTCGATCTCCGAGCTCGGCACGCGGACCTTCTCGTCGTCGAGCACGTAGAGGTAGGCCTGCTGCGTGGCGTCGAGCTGCCACGCCTCGCGCGCGCCGACGGCGTACAGCGAGAGCTGCACGTCCTCGCGCAGCGCCGCCGCGGATCGCGGCCGCCCGGTCTTGTAGTCGATGAGCTCATAGCCGCCGTCGGCGAGCCGGTCGACGCGGTCGACGCGGCCGCGCAGCGTGTGCGCCCCCATCCGGAAGGAGAACGCGCGCTCGAACCAGACGGGCTGCACCGGCTCCTCGACCACCCGCTGGAAGTAGCGCCGCAGCGCGCCGGCCGCCTTGCCGCGTAGCTGACGCTCCTCGTCGGAGTCGCCGAACCCGCCGCGCCGCCAGCCCCAGTCGAGCAGCCCCAGCAGCTCGTCGAGCGATTCGACGGTCGACTGGTGGTAGCGCTCGAGCACCTGGTGCACGAGGATCCCGAAGCGCTGGTTGAGCGTCGGCTCCTGCGGCACGCGCAGCACGCGGGCGAACTTGTAGCGCAGCGGGCACGAGCGGTAGGTCTCGATGTCCGACGCCGACAGAGCGAGCCCATCTCCGCGGCGTGGCAAGAACAACTCGAGCGACGGCTCCGTGCGGGCGGCCCGCGCCGCCGCGCGAGCGCGGTCGTCGCGCTCGGCGTCCAGCAGCAGCGCGTCCAGCGGCGACGTCGCGAGCACCTCGCGCTGCAGCGGCGAGAGCTCCGTGCTCAGGCGCTGGTTCACCGGCCCCAGGGCGTCGGCGACCGACTGACCGGCGGGGCGCTCGATGAGCGCCGCGAGCTTCACGAGCTCGAGGTAGCGGGTGACCGCGTGCGTGACGTCGAGGTCGGTGTCGAAGCGCAGCTCGCCCAGCCCCTTGCCGACCCGCGCCACGTCCTCGAGCAGCTCGTCGCGCAGCGCCTGAAACGTCGCGTGCAGCGCCTCCTCCGGACCGAACAGCTCCTCCTCGAGCACCTCCCAATCGGCGCCGACGGCGACACGCGCCTCCTCGGCGAACGGCGACGGCGGCTGCGCCACACCGCCCGAGGACAACGCCGGGTAGGCGAGCACGAGGCCGCGGGAGGCGCGGGTCATCGCGACGTGCAGCAGCCGCCGCATCGCCGCGACGTGGGCGCCGCGGTCGTCGGGCCCGAGCGTCTCCTTGAGCAGCGCGTCGGGCACGGTCTCGCCCGCGCGCAGGCGCGGGCCCGGCATCCGCGCGGACGTCAGGCCGAGCACGAAGACCCAGTCCAGGCTGCGCCCGGCGGCGGCGTCGAGCGCCATGAGCTGCACCGCCCCGGCCGGCGGCGGAGGACCGGCGCCGTCCTCCTCACGCAGCCCGGCGTCCGCGACGGCGGCGGCGTAGCGGGCGAAGTCCCGCGGCGTCGCGTGCGGCGCGCGCTGTGCGTAGGAGCTGGCCAGCTCGCCGAGCCGGGCGAGGTTGACGAGCCGCTCGACGACGTCGGCCTGAGCG
>DASZDB010000273.1:0-6965 GCA_035942495.1 Solirubrobacteraceae bacterium | reverse complement strand
CGGTGACACGACGACCGTCAGGTCGGTCCCCGCGAGCGCCGGCAGCTGGTAGCACAGGCTCTTGCCGCCGCCCGTCGGCATGACGACGAGCGCGTCGCGACCGTCCAGCGCGGCCTGCACCGCCTCGCGTTGCCCGGGCCGGAAGGTCGAGAGCCCGAGCAGGCCGAGCAGCGTCTCCGGGGTGACGTCGCTCAGCGCGAGGCGTGGGCGGGCCCCTGCGGCAGGCGGCGCGGGCGTGAGCGCGAACAGCGCCGGTTGTGACTCTGCCGCGGCGTACGGCGCGCGCTCGGGGGCAGGCCCGTCGAACTCTCGGTACGCGAACGCGTGATCGACGGCGGATTCCTGGGCCTGCGCCTCGACCGTCGCCTGCATGGACTCCAGGTAGGCCAGGTAGGCGTCCTCGTCCTCGTCGGCGGTGCTGCGCGCGCCGACGGACGCTGCCGCGGCGGCGACGCGCTCGGCGGCGAGGCGGGCGAGCGGCGTGAGCGCCGCCCGCTCCTCGGCTGTCAGCCGCGGCCAGCGCGCGCGCAGGTCCGCGAGCGCCGCCGCCGCTTCGGGCGCGGCCGGATCGGCGAAGACGTCGGCGAGGAGGGCGAGCATGCGTTGCACGCGCTGGAACCTAACGCGCGGTGCCCGCGCCCACGACGATGACGAGCTCTGCGCTACGCCGCCGGCGTGGGCACGACGAGCACCGAGCAGGCCGCATCCTGGACGACGCGCTCGTCGACCGCGGCAACCGAGCGCCGCGCCGCCGCCTGCCGCCGCCCGACGACGACGACGCTCGACTCGCTGTCCTGCGCGACCCGGCAGATGTGGGCGCCGACGTTCGCCGAGCACGCGACCTCGACGACCGGCTCGGAGCCCGTCTGCTCGATGAGCGCGGTCGACAGCTCGGCGAGCCGGTGGCGCGTGTGCGATCCGTAGCCGCGGCCCTGCACGTGCACGAGGTGCACATGGCCGTGGCATGCAGCGGCGATCGATCCGGCGAGCGCCGCGAGCGGGACCGCGGCCGCGCTGTCGTCGACCGCGACGAGGATCCGCGGCTGCGCGCCGCGGGCGGCGGCGCCGGCGCGGGCGATGAGCAGCGGCCCGGCGGCTCGGCCGGCGAGCGCCGTCGCGACGGATCCGTTCGGCGGCTCGGCGGAGAGGGCGCCGCCGTGGCTGCCGACGACGAGCAGGGTGGTCGCGACCGCCTGGTCGATCAGCGTCTCTACGACGCTCGCGGCCCGCACGAGCTTGGTCTCGGCCGGCAGCGCGCGGGCGGCGGCCAGTGACCGGGCCTCCTCGAGCGTCTGGCGGGCGCGGTGCGCCGCCAGCGACGCGACCCGGTGCGCGTCGCCCTCCGCCTCGTCGGTGATGGCGATGAAGCTCAGCCGCGTCGCGCACGTTGCGACCGCGAGTGCCTCGCGGATCGCCTCGGCGCTTGCGCGACTGCCGTCGACCGCGCACAGGACGCGGTCCAGGGTGGGGCGCCCCAGCTCTGCGAGCCGGTGGCGGGGGAGGATCGCCACGGCGATCAGCCCCCGCGTCGGGATGGCGGGTATTCGTCGATCGTCATGGTGGATGGATAGGCGACGGGCCGGACGTTGTGGGCCCATGCGCGTAGCCGGGGCGAGCGCACCGGCTCCGGTGGCCGGCGCCGCTGCGGGTTCGTCCCGCTCCGCGACCCGCGCGAATCGCGCACGTGAAGGCGCGCCGTTGCGGGCATTCTCCGCTCGTGAGCGAGCACAGACTCATCGGGCCGCCGTTCCGTCGCGACCAGCCGGCGGGATTTGACCCCCGCTCCCTCCGCGACCTCGACGAGCCGGTGCGGCGCTATCTGACGCATGCGCTGTCGCCGGGAGCGTCGCTCGAGCCCGGGATGCGCCTGTGGATGACGGGACGCATCAAGGTCCGCGCCTGGCTGCCGTTTCGCGCCGTGTGGGAGGGCGACGGTCGCTCACTGACTTGGCGCGCGGTCGTCGGTCCCGGCGGCCGCCCGCTGCTGCGCGTGATCGATCGCTTCGCGGGCGGCGCGGGCAGCATGAACGTCCGGCTGCTGGGCCGGTTCGCGGTCGTCGACGCCGCCGGCGACGACGTCGACCGCTCGGCCGCCGGCCGCACTGCCGTCGAGGCGATCTGGGCGCCGGCGAGCCTGCTGCCCGACCGCGGCGTGAGCTGGCGGGCCGAGGCCGACGACCTCATCGTCGCGACATGGGACCTGCCGCCCGAGCGCCCCGAGGTCCGGATCCGCGTCGCTGCCGACGGCGCGATGCGATCGTCGTGCGTCATGCGCTGGGACGACGGCGAGCACGGCCGCCACGGCTACATCCCGTGTGGTGGCGACGCGCACGAGGAGCAGCGGTTCGGCGACGTCGTCATCCCGAGCCGGCTCACCGCCGGCTGGTGGCACGGGACGCCGCGCTACGACCCGTTCTTCGAGGCGGAGATCCACGCGGCGCAACCGGTCGCGGCAAGTTCGCGCTAAGGGGGCGGCGCGGGCGGTGAGCGTCCGGCGACGCGCGACAACGGGAGGTCGTCGCGCGCCCGCGGCGATCAGGCGGCCGGGATGTCGATCGTGAAGCCGACGAGCGGCGACCCGGTGCCGATCAGCCCGCGCTCGGCGATCGCGCCCGTGGCGAGGTTCAGCGAGACGAGCCGCACCGGCACGAGCGTGGGCACGATCTGGCGCTGCAGCAGGATCGACTCGAGGAACGCCGGCAGCCGCACGCCGCCGAGCATCGCGTAGGCCTCGTCGGCGCCGCGGATGTCGAAGCCCTGCACCTGGCGCACGCCGATGTCGAGGTCGGCGACCTTCGTCAGCGTGCCGTCGTTGGGCGGGTTCTGGGCGACGAGGTCGCGCTGGGTGACCGCGTCGATGTCGAACAGCGCGGTGCCGGTGGCGGGGTTCGTGTCGTTGTTCGTGTACGCGGCGGCGTTGACGCCCGGCTCGACGGGGCGCGGGACCGCGGTGATCGGCGCGTAGCTCAGCGGGCCGTCGGTGAACGTGTCGCCCGCGAAGCGCTGAACGGTCGCGGCGACGCGGTCGGACGGCAGCGCGCGCAGGTTCTGGCCGGTGTTGCTGACGATCCGCAGCGCGTCCGCGGCCGGGTTGAAGTCGACGCCGAACTCGCTGCCGCTCAGCACGATCGGCGTGCCCGCCTGGGTGCCCGCGATGCGCCCGGGCGCGACGAGCGCGAACGCGAGCGTCGCCTGGCCCGTGGCGGGATCGATCGTGTAGACGCGACCCACGCCGCCCGTGCCCTTCGTGACGGCGTAGAGCGCGCCGTTGACCGGGCGCTCGTCGATGCCGACGACGCGGTCGCCGGCGGCGAGGCCGCTGATGGCGCGCGAGCTGACGTACAGCGGCCGGTCGAGCGAGAAGGTCAGGACGCGGCCGCTGGCGGTCGCGCCGTAGGCGGGCGAGGGGGCGGCGGCCTCGGCCTGGGCGGCGGGGGGACCGGCGACGGCCAGCGCGAGCGCGCCGGCGGCCAGTGCTGTGCTCCGGCGCAGGCGGCGATTCGTCAGCGACATGGGGAGTTCTCCTTCTGCTGCCGGAACGCCGCCGCAGCGGCGGTCGAGCTGGCGCGCGTGGTGTGGGCGTTGCCAGCCCTCCATTCGCAGCCGCCGGGCCGGCGGTGCTGATCGTCGGCGAAGCTGGCGCGATGGCGCCCGCCGCCGCAGGAGCGCGACATGCACGCGCCGGGTGCCGCCCTGCGCGCGATGAGCGGGCGTCCGAAGCGGAGCCGTTGCGCACCACCTGGTGCGGTGGACGTTCTCCTGCGAAGCAGAGGCGCGAACCTGCCGTAGCCCGGGCGCCGGGCCGATGTTCGGCGAAGGTCGTGCGGCACGCCCGCCGATGCCGCCATCCCCGGCCGCCGGTTCCCTCACCGCGCACGTAAAAAGTCGGGCGCGCCGGACGCGAGCACTGGATGACGCCCGCCGTCGCGCCCGCCTGCACGAGGTGGTGGGACGGAGCGCGGGCCGTGTTCAACGCGAGCGAGGAGACGTTGTGGGACTTCATGCATCGGCCGAGAAGCTCGGAGGCCTCGAGCGTCTGGACGCGCCGGCCGGCGCGGCCGCCAAGGCGGTGGCGCAGGCCGTCGGCAACGGTGGCCTCAAGGACCTCCTCAGCGGGACCCGTCTCGGCCATCCGCTGCATCCGCTGCCGACCGACATCCCGATCGGCACGCTCGCCGGCGCCACCGCCCTCGATCTCGTGGCGAAGGAGCGCGGGGAGCACGCCGCCAACGTCCTCGTTGCGCTCGGGCTGCTGTCGGCCCTGCCGACGGCGGCGGCCGGTGCCGCGGACTGGTCTGACAGCTACGGCCCCGATCAGCGCGTGGGCGCGGTCCATGCCATCGCCAACGTGATTGGGCTCGGCCTCTACGGCTGGTCGCTGGGCGCGCGGCGCCGCGGCGACCGCCGCACCGCCACCGCGCTCGGTCTGGCGGGCATGACCTCGATGGCGGTCGGCGGTTACGTCGGCGGCTACCTCAGCCACAGCCGTGGCGTCGGCGTCAACAACGCCTTCTACCAGCACGCACCGGCGGACTGGACCGCCGTGCTCGACGACGCCGAGCTGCCGGAGGGAGCCTCCGCGCGCGCCGTCGCCGGCGACGCCACCGTGCTGCTGTACCGCTCGAATGGACACATCCACGCGATCGGCAGCCGCTGCAGCCATGCGGGTGGACCGCTGGACGAGGGCGACATCGACGCGGCGAGCTGCACGGTGACGTGCCCGTGGCATCAGAGCGTCTTTCGCCTCCAGGACGGCGGCGTCGTCCACGGTCCCGCGAGCGTCCCGCAGGCCGCGTACGAGACGCGCACGCAGGGCGGCCGGATCGAGATCCGCCTGCGTCGCTGAGCGCGGGCGGCCGCAGCGGGCGCGCCACAACCATCGAGTGAGTAAGACGACGCATCGACTCACCACTAACCAGACATGATCGAACTCGTCTTCCTCGCATTGCTGAACCGCCTGACGAGCTGGGGCGTGACCCCGCTCATCGCAACGCGCACGGTCGCCGCCGACGCCGCCACGCTGCATCAGTTCCTCTCCGAACCCGACAACCAGCTGCGGCTCCTTCGCAAGGTGCCTCGCGACCTCGAGGTCCAGGTGCAGCCGAGGGCGAAGGGCCGCGTGGTCTGCGTCGAGATCCTGCGTCGTCGCCGAACCGTGTTGTGGGCGACATGGATTCTGTCGGCGGGGCGCGGCACGACCGAGGTCGATCTGGCGGTGCAATTCCAGACGCGCGGTGTCGCCACCCGGCTGATGCTCGTGCTCGGGGGACGTCGCTGGCTCGCGCGCCGGATCGACGGTGCCCTGGCGCGGCTGGGCCAGGTCTGCGCTCGCGCCGCCGAGGACATCGCGCCCGCGCCCCTTGGGGCTCCGGCCCCGGATTGTTCGCGGCGCACGCGCAGGACGCGCTCCGCGCCGGATGCCAGCCGTGAGGCATCCCACACGCGCTGACGCCGCGACGCATCGTTCAGACCCACAGCCCGTGCGCAGACACGGCGCCCGAAAAGAGAGGTATCCATGGCTGTCACCACACCGCAGACACCCGCGCCCGCGTACCGGTCATCCCGAGCCGGGACGACACCCTCCGACCGCTCGGACCCGCGGTATCAGGCGTATTGGATGATGCGCCTCGCGTTCACGGTCGCTCCGATCGCGTTCGGCCTGGACAAGTTCTTCAACGAGATGGTCCATTGGTCCAACTACCTTGCTCCGTGGATCAACGACATCGCTCCGGGAACCGGCCAGGAGTTCATGTACGTCGTCGGCGCGATCGAGATCCTCGCCGGCATCGTGGTTGCGCTGAAGCCGCGCTACGGCGGGTATCTCGTGGCCGCGTGGCTGGGCGCGATCGTGATCAACCTGCTCACGTACTCGGGCTTCTATGACATCGCGCTGCGCGACTTCGGGCTCATGCTCGCCGCGCTGAGCCTCGCGCGGCTCGCCGCCGCGTACGACCCGCCGTTGCGGTTCGACCGGCGCTGAGGACGGACCCCCGCGGCCGGCGGTTTCTCTTCGCCGCCTGCGCGGCCGGATTCCCCCGCCGGCCGCGCGGGCAGGATCTCGGGGCGATGCCGCCCGGCCGGCCGAACGCGGCTCCCCGGTCCTCGTCGTACACGCGAACCGCAGTGCGGACGTCGGACGCCGCCCGAACCCGTCGAAGCCGCCGCCGCATCGGTTGACCTCGCTTGCGGTGCTCGGGCGCGACGGGCAGATCACGTATCGACGACCGGATGGTTCGCAGCCCGCGGGAGGGCTGGTGACCACGCCATAGATGCAGGCCGGCAGCCGTGGGGCGATCCGGCGGATCGGATTGCGCATGCGGTTCGTCGGCGGCGCGGGCCGGCCGCGTTGCCTCGGGCTGCGGAGGCGCCGCGCGCGATGGACGGCGGGTAAGACGCACTGCCCGCTGCGCGCCAACAGTGCGTGAGGCGAGATCGACACTCGCACGGACGCGCCGCGTGAACGGCAACGAGCACCGCGCCGTCGGTGACGCGGCATCCGGCGGCGCGGTGGTCAACGTCGGTGGGACGTGCGCGCAGGAGCAGTTCTGGCTGAGCTTCGGCGACGTCATGGCGCTCAGCGGGGACTACTTCAGACCTGGGCCCAGCGCCAGCAGCCGCGACGACAGCCACGCCGACCCCGGCGACCACGTCGCGACGCTTTTCAGCCTGGCGCGGATTCCGGGCGCGCAGGGGGTCAGGCCGGGCACGCGCGACGAGATCATCCGCGCGCTGCACGTGATGACGGCCGACGAGGCCGTCGTCGACCCGCGGTTCGAGCGCGGCGGCGAGTACGCCGGCTTCGCCCTTGGTCACCACCACGAGGGGCGGGACGTGGAGCGACGGGTGCGCGATCGCTACCTGATCCTCGCGGCCACCAACGACGACCACTTCGTCGACCCCGGTGGGATCACCCACGTCGGCCCGGCCGGGGCCGACCCGTTCGGGTCCGCGCCGCTCGCCTACCG
>DASZDB010000272.1:0-8908 GCA_035942495.1 Solirubrobacteraceae bacterium | reverse complement strand
GAGCGTGCCCGGCGAGCGCTCGAGCTGCGGGCGACCGGCCGGTTGACCGGCGACGGGCTCGTCATCGCCGAGGAGCACGCCGCCGAGCTCGTGCTGCAGGCCGACGCGGCGCTCGCGACCGAGTTCGCCGAGCTGCGGCTGGCGCCGCTCGCCGCGCTGCGCCCGGGCGTGCGCGAGCGCCTGACGGCGAGCCTGACGGCCTGGCTGGACTGCCAGGGCCGCGTCGACGAGACGGCTCGCGCGCTGGACATCCACCCTCAGACCGTGCGCTACCGGCTCAACCAGCTGCGCGAGGCGTTCGGCGGCGCGCTCGACGATCCCGAGGGGCGCTTCGAGCTCGCGCTGGCGCTGCGCGTGCAGTCCGCCGCGCCGCACGCATAGCGCCGTTGCGCCCGGAACGCGGCGCGGCGCTGCGATCGGTCAGTCTCCGGGGCAATGCGTCGCATCTTCGATCGGGTCTTCACGTTCTACTGGGGGGAGGGGATCGCCGACGACGTCCCGGCCCTGACGTACTACCTCGTGCTGTCGCTGGCGCCGTTCGCGCTCGGGCTGGCCGCGCTCGAGGCGCTGCTGCTCAAGGACGTCCTCTCCGCCCTGCAGGTCGTCGACCAGCTCAATCGCTTCCTGCCCGAGACGCTGCACGACGACATCCGCCGGCTCGTGCTCGGCACGCGCGACGACTCGCCGGTGCTGCTGGGCGTCGCGATCGTCGCGATGCTGTGGACGACATCCGGCGCGATCGGCGTGATCGAGCGGTGCCTGGCGAGGATCACGTCCGGTCCGCGCCATCACATCGTGGTCGGCCGGCTGCGCAACGTCATGCTCGGCGGGCTCGTGGCGGTGGCGGTCATCCTCGCCTCGCTGAGCATCTCGGTCGTCTCGGACTTCAGCTACAAGCTGCGGGCGGACTCCAGCGTGCCCGGCGCGACGATCGTCGTCTTCAACACGCTGGGCTCGATCCTCGTGTTCGCCGCGATCTACCGCTTCGCGCCGCTGGCGCGCATCGGCTGGATCCCCGCGCTGAAGGGCGCGGTGCCGGCGGGCGTCGCGATCCAGGCCGTGCCCGCGATCGTCGGGCTCTACGTCGGCTGGGCGGCCGGCTTCGCCGCGGTCCAGGTGTTCCTGCTGTTGGCGATCGTGCTCCTCGGTCTCTACATCGTGGCGATGGCGATGCTCGTGGGGGCGGGTCTCGCCGGGATCCTCGACCGCGAGCCCGCCGCGCCCGCCTGACGATCGTTCAGCGAGCGGGGCGCTCGCGCCCGTGCGAGCGCATCTCGCGAACCGCGGTGGCGAGGACGCCCTGGCTGGCCCGGCGGGAGATCCCCGCTCGACGGAGCGCGGCGAGCGCGTCGCGGGACTCGGCGGCACGCCGCTTGGTCACGACGGCTTGGGCGTCCGGCGCGCGAGCGCCCCAGCCGACCGCCGGGCTCAGCGCCTCGGCGACCCGCACCATCGGGGACATCGTCGCGCCGCGGGCCAGGCAGCGCGGGCAGTTCTCGATCTGCACCCGAGCGGGACGCGTCCGAATCTCCAGACCACACCGCACGCACTTGAGGTACTCCATCCCGGCCTCCGATCGCACACCTGTGTGTGCGATGGTCCGTGGCGGTCGTCGTCGACGAAGACCGGCGAGCCGTCTCATCGCCCAGTCGCACCGCGCCGATCGCATCAAACGCGGCCTGCGCAGCGGCAACGGATGCTACGTGACAACAGTTACAAGCGCAAGGGTTGATGAAGCTGTGGTCTACGTCATCCGCGCTTGACGAGCCGGCCGACCGCGGCCATGAGCTCGTCGGTCCGATCGGCCTGCAGGTCACCCTCGGCGCCGAGGACGCAGGAGCGCGCATGCTCGTCGAGCAGGCCGAGCGCAACCTTGTCGAGCGCCGCCTGGGCGGCGGAGATCTGCGTCAGGACATCGATGCAGTAGCGGTCGTCGACGACCATCTTCTCGATGCCGCGCACCTGCCCTTCGATCCGGCGCAGGCGAGCGAGAAGCTGGTCCTTGCTGGCGGTGTAGCCCCGTTCGGTCACGCCGCTGATTCTATCAGTACCCCATGGGGGTATACTAGGTGTTGCCGTACCCGGTCCCCCGTCTCCGACCCGACGAGAGCTGATGCTTCCAACTCGCAACTACACCGTAGAGGGCATGACCTGCGGCCACTGCCGCAAGTCCGTCATCGAAGAGCTCCTGCAGGTCGAGGGCGTCAAGGGCGTCGACGTCGACCTCGACAGCGGCCAGGTGACCGTCGCCGGCGAGCGCTTCGCTGACGACGCGATCGCCAAGGCCATCGACGAGGCGGGCTACACGCTCGTCTCATGAGCGCGGGCGCGCGCGTCGGCTCCTTCGGCGCGCTGCTGGTCGCGATCTTCGCGCTCGCCGTGCTGGCGGGCGACGCGCTCGCTCCGGTGACCGGGACGAGCGCCGGCACGTCGGACCATGATGCGGCCGCCGCCCATGCGCCGCAGCGCCCCGGCGGGGGCACGAAGAGCGGGCTGCGCCTCGTCGCCGGCGACACGACGCTGACACCCGGTCGTCGTGGGCGACTGGACATCGCGATCCTCGACGAGAACGGCGAGCGCGTGCGCGACTTCGAGGTCGAGCAGGGTCGCCGCATGCACCTCATCGTCGTACGCCGCGACCTGCGCCGCTTCCAGCACCTGCACCCGAGCGAGGTCGCGCCCGGCGCATGGACGACGACGCTCACGCTGCCCGACGCCGGCGTCTACCACGCGTTCGCCGACTTCCAGACCGGCGGCGAGCGCACGACGCTCGGCGTCGACCTGTTCGCCGGTGGCCGCTTCGCGCCGCTCGCCCTGCCACCGCCCAGCAACGTCGCCGCCACCGACGGCTACGACGTCTCGCTGCGCGACGACGGCAGCCGACTGCGCTTCACCGTCGCCCGCGGGGGCAAGCTCCTCACCGACCTGCAGCCCTACCTTGGCGCCCGCGGCCACCTCGTCGTGCTGCGCACCGGCGATCTTGCGTACGCGCACGTCCATCCGGCGAGCATGGACGACCTCGCCTTCGCAAGCGACGGCCTCGGGCCCGGGCGCTACCGCGTCTTCCTGCAGTTCCGCCACGCGGACCGCGTGCACACGGCGGCCTTCACGAGGGTGGTGGCGCCATGAGCACACCGCGCCTCGAGCTGCCGATCAGCGGCATGACGTGCGCCTCGTGCGCGACCCGCGTCGAAAAGAAGCTCAACCGCCTCGAGGGCGTCGAGGCGACCGTGAACTACGCGACCGAGCGCGCGACGGTGGCCTTCGCCCCGGACGCGCCGACGACGGCGGAGGATGTCGTGGCCACCGTCGAGCAGGCCGGCTACGAGGCGATCCTGCCGACGACGCAGGCCGACGTGCACGCCGCGCACGATCCAGTCGACTCGCTGCGCCGGCGCCTTGTGTTCGCGGCGATCGCCACCGTGCCGCTGCTCGCGCTCGGGATGATCCCGGCGCTGCAGTTCGACAACTGGCAGTGGATCTCGTTACAGCTCGCGACGCCGGTGCTCGTCTGGGCTGCGCTGCCGTTTCACCGCGCCGCGTGGCTGAACCTGCGCCACGGCACCGCGACGATGGACACGCTCATCTCGATCGGCACGATCGCGGCCTGGACGTGGTCGGTCATCTCTCTGCTGTTCCTCGGTGCGGGCGATCCCGGCATGCGCCACGAGCTCTCGTTCGTCCCCGAGCGCGGCGGGCCGGCCGGCGACGTGTACTTCGAGGCGGTCGGCGTCGTCGTGACGTTCCTGCTCGCCGGGCGCTGGTTCGAGGCGCGGGCGAAGCGCAACGCCGGCGCGGCGCTGCACGCGCTGCTCGAGCTCGGGGCCAAGGAGGTCTCGCTCCTCGACGCCGACGGCGTCGAGCAGCGCGCCCCGATCAGCCAGTTGAAGGTCGATCATCGCTTCATCGTCCGCCCGGGCGAGAAGGTGGCCACCGATGGGATCGTCTACAAGGGCGTCTCGGCGATCGACCGTTCGCTGCTGACCGGCGAGAGCGTGCCGTTCGAGGTCCACCCCGGCGACCCGGTCACCGGCGCGACGGTCAACGCCGGCGGCGGCCTGCTGATCGTCCGCGCGACGCGGGTCGGGGCCGACACCGCGCTCGCCCAGATCGGCCGGCTCGTCACCGCCGCGCAGACCGGCAAGGCGCCGGTCCAGCGGCTCGCCGACCGCGTCGCGGCGATCTTCGTCCCCGTCGTGCTCGCGATCGCGGCCGCGACCCTCGGCTTCTGGGTCGGCGCCGGCGACACGGGCCTCGCCTTCGCGGCGGCCGTGGCGGTGCTGATCATCGCCTGTCCCTGCGCGCTCGGCCTGGCGACGCCGACGGCGCTGCTCGTCGGCACCGGCCGCGGCGCCCAGCTCGGCGTGCTCATCCGCGGGCCGGAGATCCTCGAGTCGACGCGGCGCGTCGACACGGTCGTCATCGACAAGACGGGGACCGCGACGACGGGGCGGATGAGCCTGCAGAGCATCGACGTCGCGGAGGGGGTCAGCGAGGCGCAGGCGCTGTGGCTCGTCGGCGCGCTGCAGAACGGCTCGGAGCATCCGATCGGGCGTGCGATCGCGGCGGCGGCGCAGCAGCTCGAGGTCGCGCCGCCGGTCGAGGTGGAGGACTTCACGAGCCGACCCGGGCTCGGCGTGCAGGGCACGGTTGCGGGGCGCGCGATCATCGCCGGCCGCCCGGCGCTGCTCGAGAGCGCCGATCCGTCGCTCGCGCTGCCGCCGGAGCTCGAGCGCGCGCGGGTCGCGGCCGAGGCCGACGGCCGCACCGCGATCGCGGCGAGCTGGGACGGCGCCGCGCGGGCGCTGTTCGTCGTCGGCGACACCGTCAAGCCGACGTCGCGCGAGGCCGTGCGGCGGCTGCGCGAGCTGGGCCTGCGCACGATCCTGCTGACCGGCGACAACGCGGCGACGGGCCGCGCCGTGGCGCAGCGGATCGGGGCCGACGACGTGATTGCCGACGTGCTGCCGGCCGAGAAGGCCGACGTCGTCAAGCGCCTGCAGGCCGACGGTCGCGTCGTCGCGATGGTCGGCGACGGCGTCAACGACGCACCGGCGCTCGCCCAGGCCGATCTCGGCATGGCGATCGGCACCGGCACCGATGTCGCGATCGAGGCCTCGGACATCACGCTCGTCTCCGGCGACCTGCGCCTCGCCGCCGACGCGCTGCGCCTCTCGCGGCGCACGCTGCGCACGATCAAGGCCAACCTCTTCTGGGCGTTCGCCTACAACGTCGCGGCGCTGCCGCTCGCGGCGGCTGGCCTGCTGAACCCGATGATCGCGGGCGTCGCGATGGCCGCGTCGAGCGTGTTCGTCGTCGCCAACTCGCTGCGGCTGCGCGGGTTTCGGCCGGAGCGCGACGGCGGTCTCACGGCGTAGTGTCCTTCGTCAGCCGCATCTCCGAGCGAATCGCCCTCGGGTCGCAGACCGACCCGTTCGCTGCGAGCTGCCGCTAGCTTTGATCAATCGTGCTCCGGCAGTAGGCTCGAAGCGCCGTGAACACTGCGCGCATCGCCGGGCTGGCCGTTGTCGGGGCGCTTGCCGTCCCCGCGGTCGCCGCCGCCTGCTCCTGCATAGCGATCGATGTGCGAACACAACTCAGGACCGCAGACGCGGCTGTGGTCGGAACGGTGACGCGCGTCGGTAGCCCGTCGCCACGGGCAGACGGCACGATGTCCTCGGCCGACCCCATCACCGTGACCATCCGCGTCGCGCGCTCCTACAAGCGCACGATCGGTCGGACGCTGCGCGTGCGCACCGCGCTGTCAGGTGCGAGTTGTGGGCTGAGCGCGCGAAAGGGCGAGCGCCTCGGGATCCTGCTCACGCGCAGCGGTGCGCGCTGGACGACGTCGCTCTGCCAGCGGGTCGGGATCGGTCGGCTCGACGCGGCCGCGAGGCGTCTGGGCCTACGCCGGCGCGTCCCTCGCGCCGGTGCGCGCTCCTCGCGCGTTCTGATGACCGCCCGCTCGACCACGTGTGGCTGATCGCGGGTGGCGCCCCGGTCGGCACGAAGCGCTGTGCCAGCGCTGCCGGGCGTGTCGGCGCTCTAACGCTGCCGGTACGTCGGACCAACAGGCGCCCCTCGGGCGAGCCTGTCACCCCTGCGGGCGGCCCTCTCGCTCGGCCCGGCTGACGGCGATCTCCGTCACCGCCGCGCCGACCCAGGCGGCCTCGTACCGCGCGAGTTGCTGCTCGAGATCGGCCATGTAGACCGGGTCGTTGTCGAGGCCGATCGACACGGCGAGCTCGTGCTCCAGGCGCAGCAGGTCGAGGTGCTGGCGCACCTCGGCGGGATCCTGGGAGTGCATGCGAACGTCTTGCCCGCCGTCCGCTCGGCCAAACATGGCTCACGCGAGCGGCCCGAGTCGGCATACTCCCAGCGTGCCCCGCCGTCGTCCGTCGTTCTTTGGGCTGCTCACGGCCGTGTTCGCCGCCTCCGCCGTCGCCCTGTCCTCGTGCGGCGGCACGGATGGGGCGACCAGCGCAAACGCAAGCGACCGGGCCGCCGCGGTCGAGCCGCTGCCGACGCGCAACCCGCGCGCGAAGGCGGTCGAGCCCGTCGCCGGTGAAAGCGCCGAATCGGCCGCCCTCGCCCGCGCCGATCCCGCCGACCAGCCGAAGGCCGCCGGCGCGTCGGTGCCGCTGCCCAGGCTGAGCAAGAAGGGCAACGGGCCGACGACTGACGCCGCGATCTCCAAGGCCGAGGTGCTCAAGGAGGGCGTCGCGCTGCCGCCGATCGAGGCGCCCGAGGAGGTCCGCCTCATCATCGAGGCGGGCAACCAGATCGCGCGCACGCCCTACCTGTGGGGCGGCGGCCACGGCAAGTGGCTCGACACGGGGTATGACTGCTCGGGCTCGGTCTCGTTCGCGCTGGCCAATGCCGGGCTGCTGGCCGGCCCGCAGGCGTCGGGCCCGCTCATGAGCTGGGGCAAGCCCGGCAAGGGCAAGTGGATCACGCTCTACTCCAACCCGGGCCACGTCTTCATGGTCGTTGCCGGCGTGCGCTTCGACACGAGCGGCAACCGCAAGACCGGCTCCCGCTGGCAGACCGACATGCGCAGCACCGCCGGCTTCGTCGCGCGACATCCGCCCGGCCTCTAACCGCAGTCTGGGCCGAGATGACCGTGCCCGCCTTCGAACTGCACGTCGTTCGGAGCGATTCACGGATGCAGATCGCGCCCCGCGGCGAGCTCGACATCGCCACGGCGCCGCAGCTCGAGCAGGCGATCAGCGAGGCGACGTCCGAACCGGTCGCCGAGCTCGTGCTGGACCTGCGCGCGCTGACCTTCATGGACTCCACGGGCCTGCGCACGCTCGCGCAGGCCAACGCGAAGGCCGTGCAGGCCGGCACGGCCCTCTCGATCTGGCGCGGGCCGCGCCAGATCGAGCGCGTGCTGGAGATCTCGGGCCTCGGCCCGTTGCTGCCGTTGGCCGACGCGCCGCCGGATTGACGCCGGCGCGGCGCGACCACCGACTAGAGAGTCTGGCGAAAAGGGCCTCGGGGCCTTTCCCGACAGACTCCTAGCGCGAGTAGGCGGCCAGCCGCTGCTTGAACACCGAGAAGACCGGCCGCGGCGTGCCGTCGGGGTCCACGAGGCCTGCGTCGAACCGGCAGCGACCGCCGCAGCCCGTCCCGTTCTCTATGCCGAAGAAGTTGTAGGAGTACACGCGCTCGACGCCGCGGGACTTGTAGCGGCTGGCGTACGTGAACATGTTGCGCATCCGCGACGCCTGGCGCGACTCGGAGTAGCGGAAGGACCGGCCGAAGCTCGCGAGCGCGCCGGTCTCTGTGAACCAGAACTTCGTGCGCTTGTTGTAGCGGCGGACGGTGTTGATGATCTTCGCGGTGCCGGTAGAGCGGTTGCGGTTGACGTCGGAGTAGTTGTGGATGCCGACGACCTTGACGCGCTTGCGCCACGTCGGTGTCAGGCGGGCGTAGAACGAGCGGATGTAGCGGTCCGAGCCGGCCTGGTCGAGCATGTCGAGGCCGACGATCGCGCACGTGCGGCAGCGCCTGGTCACGGCGGTGTACATGCTCTTGAAGTACGAGACGGCGTTGCCGACGCGGTTCCAGGTCTCCTGCGTCTTGTGGTTGACCTCGTTCCAGGCGCCGAAGTCCTTCACGCCGAGGCGGCGAAAGTGCACGACGAGCCGGTTGACGTCGGTGCGGTAGCGCGACGGCGAGACGATCGGGCCGCGCTTGTCGCGCAGGTCCGACGTCGAGATGTGGATGAGCGTCGAGACACCGGCGCTGCGCGCGCGCTCCACGAAGACGGTCGCCTTCTCGAGCTCTGCCGGGTCGCGCATGATGTCGGCCGGTACGAAGTAGCGCGTGCGCTTGATCTTCAGCTGCTGGAAGGCCGGGTTGTCGAACATCGCCGGACTCTGGTCGGCGACCCCCACGCGAATGGAGCTCTTGGCCGACGCCGGCGAGGCCGGAATCAGGGCGAACAGGGCGAGGAGCGAGATGAGGATCTTTGAGCGCATAGGTTCTCCAACCAGGCTAGCCCCGCCGAAGTTGCGGCCGGGAGGGCGTCACGGAAGTTCTCATGCTGTGTGAGACGGCAGCCTACGCATCTGGATCCAGCCGGTAGCGGCGGGCCTGCGCTTCACCGTCGCCGGGATCGATCTCGACGAGGTCGGCGGCGCGCGGCACGAACGTCGGCAGGCGCGTGAAGGTCATCCGGGCCAGGCCGATGTTGCCGCCCGCCTCGGCCAGGTTGCCGGTCCCGCCGCCGCCGACCGAGCCGGGATTGAGCACCGACACGGAGCCGAACGTCTCGAGCGACGGCTTGTGCGTGTGGCCCACGACGAGGACGAGCGGCGCGACCGGCGGGTCGTCGCGCAGGCTCTGCAGCGCGATCTGCGCGAGCCCGGGCGCGTGGACCATCACGACGTCGACCTTGCCG
>DASZDB010000271.1:0-4924 GCA_035942495.1 Solirubrobacteraceae bacterium | reverse complement strand
CGCGCTCGACGCCTACTCCGAGGTGAAGTCGATCTTCTACGCGACGGAGGACTGATGGCCGGCAGGCTCGAGGGCAAGGTGTGCGTGATCACGGGCGCCGCCGGCGGCATCGGCGCGGCGGCGTGCGAGCTCTTCGCCGAGGAGGGCGCGGTCGTGGTCGGCGTCGACCTGCTGGAGGGCGCGCATGCCGACCTCGCGCTGGCCGCCGACGTCGCCGACGAGCGGCAGGTCGAGGCGATGTACGCCGAGGTGCGCGACACCTACGGGCGCATCGACGTGCTGTTCAACAACGCCGGCATCTCCCCGACCGACGACGGGTCGGTCGTCGACACCGTGCTCGACGTCTGGGAGCGCGTCCAGGCGGTGAACCTGCGGTCGGTCTTTCTGTGCTGCAAGCACGGCATCCCGCACCTGCAGGCCGGCGGCGGCGGCTCGGTGATCAACACCGCGAGCTTCGTCGCCGTCATGGGCGCGGCGACGTCGCAGATCGCCTACACCGCCTCCAAGGGCGGCGTGCTGGCGCTGAGCCGCGAGCTCGGTGTGCAGTTCGCCAAGCAGAACATCCGCGTCAACGCCCTGTGCCCAGGGCCCGTCGACACGCCGCTGCTGCGCGAGCTCTTCGCAAAGGACCTCGAGCAGGCCCAGCGCCGGCTGGTGCACGTGCCGATGGGCCGCTTCGCCGAGCCGCGCGAGATCGCGCACGCGGCGCTGTTTCTCGCCAGCGACGACGCCTCGTACGTCAACGCCGCGACGTTTCTCGTCGACGGCGGATTGAGCTCGGCGTACACGACGCCGCTCTGACGGCGGCGCGCGAGGCTTACGTGGCCGCCGTGACGCCGGGCGGCCCGGCCGCCGCCCGCGAGCGCACCCGCTCCAGCAGCGCGTCGAGGATGTCATCGTTGTTGTCCTCGAGGTAGCCGATCTGCGAGCGGTACTCCTCGGGGATGCTGCCGGTGAGCTGGACGCATGCGTTCAGCTCGAAGATCACGATCTCGTCGTCGGGCGCCACCGCGTAGTCGATCACGCCGAAGTCGAGCTCGATCGCCTCGAACTGCTCGAGCACGCGCGCTTCGATCGACCCCGCTTCCGGCGCGACCGGGCGGTTGAGCCACTCCCGTTCCTCGCCCAACAGCCCGCGTTCGTGCATGAAGAAGCGGGAGTCCCCCACCACGTTCCACTGCTGGTCGATGAGCAGATGGCGCCGGAACAGCGTGCCGCCGGCGTAGACCATGCGGTACTTGCGCCACAACCCGTCGTCGGAGCGGAAGTCGACGAAGTCGGTGACCGTGCAGGTCCCGAGCGCGCGGGCCGCGGCCACGGCGTCGGTGTCGTCGCCGGCGCGCACGAGACCGGTGCTGCCGTGCGAGCCGGCCGGGCGCAGCAGCACCGGGTAGCGGTGCCCCTCGTCGCGGATGTGCTCGACGAGCGTCCCCGTGCCCGCCTCGTAGAGGGTGCAGTGGGGGGCGCGCACGCCCTCCGCCCGGCCGACGCGCCGGGCCATCGCCGGCCGTGCGGTCGTCGCGATGACCCGCGACGGGTTGATCGTCGGCAGGCCGGTCTCCTGCTCGAGCCGGGCCACCTGGCGCAGCGCTCCCGCCTGGGTCAAGGGCTCGCCGATGCCGTTGACGAGCACCTCCGCTTCCGTCGACTCGCGCAGGCTCTGCCCGTCGGTCTCGCCCTCCGGCCACGCGATCACCAACGCGTGCGGGATCTCGCGCGCGCGAAGGGTCTTCACGAGTGCCGAGATCAGGCCGCTGTTGCCCGCCAGGCGCAGGTTGCCCCGGCGCTCCCGTGCCGTCGTCGCGGCCATCGCGTCAGGCGCGCCGAGTACCACCAGCATCTTGGGAAGTTCGGTCATGGCTCCTCGTAGCGGCGACGGATCTCGTCACAGCGTTCTACCAGTTGTGCCTGGGGCGGCGCACGGCGGTGCCAGGACAGCGGCCCGAGGCGGTGCCAGACGATGACCTCGTACGGCGAGATGAAGCCCAGCCCCGCGCGGGCGTACATGCGGGCGAACGGGACGATCTCGTGCTCCTCCACGCCCGCGACCATGCCGCGCAGGCCGAGCTCGTCAAGCACGCGGGCCACCTCGGTCGCCCCCGGGATGTGCAGCTTGCCGCGACGCCAGTGGGGGTGCGCCCAGAGGTCGAACACGAGTCCGTAGCCAGAGGGTGGCTCGACACGCCCGCCGATCCAGTCGGTCCATTCCCCCGACGGGGAGACCCACACGTGGTAGACGAGCTCTCCGGTGTCACGGTGCTGCATGACCAGGCAGCGGCCGTGGTCGGCGAACCGCCGCCTGACGACCCCCTCGGGCGTGGGCAACAGCGCCGGAGCGCGCTCCCATTCGTCGGCTGAGAGCCAGCGCATCTGCACTTCGGGCGGTGGCGGATGCGCCGGCAGGGGCGTGTCGGGAGTGTGCCCGCGGTACATGTAGAGATGCTTGGTCCGGTGGATCCGTCCGGCACCGTCGGCCTCGCCCGTCATCCACGCGATCCTACGGCTCCACGTTCGCCGACACCGCGGCGGGTCTCGACGCCGACCAGCACGCCGCCGTCGTCGCATCGGCCAGAGCATGGCCGCCTCCAACGGCTACGTCGCGGAGCAGACCTCCGAGCTCTACATCACCGACGGCCGATCGACGACTGCCTGTGGGGGCGGCGAGGGCGTCTTCGCGTTCACCTTCGAGACGTATCCGGCGACCGACAGGGCTTCTACCCGGACGACGAGGTCATCGGCCCGCAGACGGCGCGCAACCGCGAGGCCGTCCTGCGGCTGCTGGAGATCGCCGCCTGCCGTACCGCGCGATCGGCAGCCGCGACGTACCGTCCCGCCGCCGAGCCGCCGCCCCCGCGCGCTGCGCGTCCGCGCGACGCTCGCCGCGACCGCCACCACGACGACACGCCAGCCCGGCTCCCGCCGGGTGCGCAGCCACCCCGTCGTGCTCGTGCGCCGCCGCTGGCGCCGCCGACACCGCCGCCGGCCGCCGACCGCGGCGGTCAGGGCGTCAGCTCGTCGGTTACCTCGCGGACCCACTCGCGGTGCGCCGCCAGCAGCTTGCGGGGGAGCCGGTGGCTGAGGGCCAGGTAGCGGGCACGATGCGCGATCGCGCCGGCGCGCCGTTCGGAGTCCTCGAGCTGCGCTTCGAGCTCGTCGATCTGCGCCTCGAGGCCGCGCAAGCTCTCGACGATCGCCGCGTCGTCGATCAGGTCGCCGGCGAGCAGCCGGATCGCGGCCTCGTTGCGGATCTCGGGAAAGCGCGCCGGCCGCGCGAGCCATTCGCGCAGCGCGCTGAGCCCCGTCTCCGTGAGCGTGTAGTGCGTGCGCGGGCGCGTCTTGCCCGGCTGCTTCGTCGAGCGCAGATGACCGACCTGCTCGAGGCGCTTGGGCTCGGAGTAGTAGCTCGCGGGAGCGGCCGACCAGTACAGCGGGCTGCGCCCGAGCATCGTCGCGATGTCGTGCGGGCCCGCGCCGTCGCGGCCGACCATCGCCAAGACGACGTACGACAGAGGTGTCAGATCTGGTCTTGACAAAGCTCCAAGTTGGAGTTAGAAACTCCAAGTTGGAGTATAGACGGCGCCGCCGACGCGGCGAAAGGAGAATGTGATGACCGCCCCCATCCAGACCGTCGAGCGCCTGTACGCGAGCTTCGCCGCCGGGGATCTCGAGACCGTGCTGGAGCTGCTCGATGCCGACGTGGAATGGGTCACGCCGCCCACGCTGCCGTGGTCGCGCGGCACGTATCGCGGTCGCGACGAGGTGCTGAGCTATTTCGAGAGCTTCGGCGCCGCGCTCGAGCAGCCCGCGGTCGTGCCCGACCGGATCCTCGGCTGCGGCGACACCGTCGTCAGCCTCGGGCGCGAGTCGGGCCGGGCCCGGGCCACAGGGGATGAGTTCTCGGTGCCGTTCGCACACGTGCTGACCGTCGAGGACGGCCGCGTCACCAGCCTGCGCGGCCACGTCGACACCGCGACGATCTGCGCCGCCTTCGCCTGATCAGCCGTACGGCGTAGAAGATCAACCGGCGGGCTGATGGGTTCACGGTGCTCGAGGTGAAGCTGCCCAGATCGCTCCTCCGGCTCTACAACAACGCCAGCCAGACGTAGTAGCCCACGACGGCGGTGAACAGGACGGCGTCGAGGCGGTCCAGCGCGCCGCCGTGGGGACCGAACAGGCGTCCCGTGTCCTTCGTCCCCGCGTCGCGCTTGACGAAGGACTCGAAGAGGTCGCCGAGCGGGGCGGCGAGCGCGACGCCGATGCCGAGCAGCAGCGCGTCGGTGCCCGACAGCCAGTCCTGGTAGGTCCCGGCCAGCCAGGTGGCCAGGATCGCGCTGGCCATCCCGATGACGAGCCCCTCGACGGTCTTGTTCGGCGACACGCTCGGCGCGAGCTTGCGCTGGCCGAACCAGCGCCCGCCGATGTAGGCGCCGGAGTCGCCGACGAACGTGCCCACGAGGATGTCGACGATGATCCCGCCGCCGTGGGGCAACTCGCGCAGCAGCACGCCGTGCGCGAGCGCGACGCCGACCCAGACGACGCCGAAGACGGTGATCGCCATGCCCAGCGTCCCCGATCTGCGCTGCGCGAGCGCGGTGGCGAAGAGCACCGGGAAGAACGCCAGCAGGGCCAGCATCACGTGAAACCCCTCACCGAAGAACGCGGCGAGGATGACCGCGATCACTCCGATGAAGCCGGCGAGGCGAACCGGCTCGGCGTGGGCGTAGAGGTCGAACAGCTCTCCGGCCGCGATGATCGCCAGCGGCAGGATGCCGAGCGCGAACCAGATGTCGCCGAGGGCGATGATCGTGATCGCGTAGGCGATCGCCGGGATCGCGACGAGCAGGCGCCCCACGAGCTCCGAGCGCGGCGAGTCGCGGCGCGGCCGGCGAGGTAAAACGCGGCCAGGAGCGGGACCGAGTTAAGG
>DASZDB010000270.1:0-2376 GCA_035942495.1 Solirubrobacteraceae bacterium | reverse complement strand
CGAGAGGGTGAAGCCGGCGTTCGCGAGGTTGATGACGACGATCGTCCACAGCACCCAGATCGAGAAGCCGAGGTTCTCCGCGAAGATGGAGAGGATCAGGTTCTTCTTGGCGATCCTCTTTCCGCTGCTCTGCCAGAACGCGTCGTCGTCGGGATCCCAGTCATCCAGCCAGCGCCCTCTCTGTCCAGCTGCGGGCGTGGGCGGCGCGGCGGCCGGGCTCTCCGTCGTCGTGCTCATGCGTCCTCCTGAAGGCGGGCGATGCGGAACGCCGCACGCTCACAGCTCGCGGTTTCCGCGCTGTGTGCGAACTGTGTCCGCTGCGTGAACCGAGCGTTGCGACCGCGCGTCAGCGCGCCCGCACTGCGCGGACGTAGACGCTCGCCGAGCGCGTACCGCGGTTGCGACCGTCACCGGCGAACACGACCTGCATCCGGTGCAGCGCCGGCCGGCGCAGCCGTACGCGCGTGCTGAATCTTCCGCTCTTCACCTTCACCGGGACGCGCGCCACGGTGTGCATGGCCCCAGTGGAGCCCTCGCGGGCGATGACGAGTGTGACCCGCGGGCGGCGCGGGCCGATGGCGCCGCGCACGGTGAAGCTGCGCCGCGCGCGCACCCGCTTCGGCGTGCGCAGCGTCAGCCGCGGCGCGACCTCCACGTCCAACCGCGGCGAGCCGATGAGCGCGCCCGCGGGCAGCCGGGCCACCGCGCGCAGCGAGCGCGAGTACTGCGTCTGCAGGTCGGTCGACCAGACGCCGTCGGTGCCCGTCGCGGTACGCCCGACGGTGACGAACCCGCGGCCGCTGGCGATCTGCAGCGAGATCGGCGCATTGACGAGCGCGCTGCCGTCGGCGGTCGTCGCACGACCCCGCAGCCGCGCGGGCTGCGGGTAGTCCAGCGTTCGGTCCTCGGCCTCCAGCGAGACCGCGCCGCCCGGCGGCGGCAGGACGGCGAACTGCGGCGCGAGCTCGGCGGCGCGGGCGCGGATCTCTGGCAGCTGCGCGAACAGCGCGTCGCCGGGACAGCTCGTCTTGTCCGCGTCGCGGTGGCCGGAGATGCGCTCGAACGTCACGGCGGCGCCGTCGCGGTAGCGGTTGGATGGCCCGCCCGCCGAGATCACCGCGACCGCGCCGCTGACCGGCGCGCCGTGCAGCGACAGCTTCCAGGCGAGCAACTCGGCGGTGGCCTGCACCCCCTCGGCGGTCTGCGGGGCCTGCGAGTACGTGCCGATGTTCGCGATGCCGGTCGAGACGCCGTTGTAGCCCTGCGCCTGCGCGCCGATGACGGGCTGGTCGATTCCGCCCTCGCGGCCCTCGAAGATCTGCCCGTAGCGGTCGACGAGGAAGTTGTAGCCGATGTCGCGCCAGCCGTTGGAGTTGCGGTGATAGCGGCAGATCGACAGCACGATCGCCGCGGTGTCGTGCGGCGAGTAGGCGTTGGCGTTGACGGTGTGGTGCACGAAGCCGAGCTGCACCTCGCCGTAGACGGGTGCGGCGCGCGGCGGGCACTGGTCCGCGCCCCACTGCTCGCGCGGGATGATCGGCGGCGCCCCGCGGCTGCCGGGGGCGGACGTCTGGGCACGCGCCGTGTCTCCGGCGAGCGCGGCGAGGAGAGTGTGCGCGTTGCGTCGCAGGGCGGTCGTCAGCCGGTCGCGTGCGGTCGCGGTGCCCGTGGCGTTGACGAAGCGCGCGCGCAGGCTGGGCGGGGGGGCGGCTACGCCCTCCATGCGCAGCTGATAGGCGTCCGCGCCGCCCGCCCAGACCGGTTCGGCGCCCGCCCCGCCGGCGTGGTCGTCGGCCATCAGCGTCCAGCGCCTCCAGCGCCCGCCGGCGTCGCGCACGCGGATCCGGGTCACGACATCGCCGGCCGCCGAGGTCGCGCGCCACTGCAGTCCGACGAGATCAAAGCGCTCGGGTGCCGCGACGACAGGTGAGCGCCAGCCTCCGTCAGCGCCGCGCGACCACCCGCGCGTGTCGAGCGCCTGCTCGAACTCGACGGCACGGGGCACGAACGGCTTCGACGAGAGCGCGGGCGCGGCGAGCCAGACGATCAGGCCCGCCGCCACCAGCACAGCGGCAAGACGGCGCATCGGTGGGTGAACACCCCGGCGCTCGCCGTGGTGCGGTGCTGCAGGCGGTCTTGCGGCGCCAGGTTGGGCTACGGGACCTTTTCGGGCGCCTTGTCGAGGAGCTCCTCGCGGAACGTCCGGAAGGCGTCGATGACCTGCGGGGTGAACTCGTCGCAGACCATGTAGTGACGCCACGCGACCGCTGCGACCTGTGGCTTCATGCCGGAGTTGTTCTGCATGAGGACGCTGTGGTACGCGCCGCCGCTGTCCGCGACGTCCTCGTTGAAGAGCGCGGTCAGCTGCTGCACGAC
>DASZDB010000269.1:0-8684 GCA_035942495.1 Solirubrobacteraceae bacterium | reverse complement strand
GGGCGACGTGCCGATCCACTCCGTCCGGCTGCCCGGGCTCGTCGCCCACCAGGAGGTCATCTTCGGAGACGTCGCCCAGGGGCTGACGATCCGCCAGGACTCCTACGCGCGCGAGTCGTTCATGCCGGGCGTGCTGCTCGCGGTGCGGCGCGTCGGCGAGATCGAGGAGTCACCGCTCATCGGCCTCGAGCACCTGCTCTTCTGAGCCAGACGCGCGAGCGGGCAGGGAGCGGGCGTTGACGGAGGGCATCACCGTGGCGGTCACCGACCACGCCGTCGAGCGCTTTCGCCAGCGCGTCGGCACGCGCGTCGGCGGCTTCGACATCCGGCCCGAGATCGCCGGGCGCGTCAGCGAGGCGTGGGCGGCGGGGCGGGTCACCCAGACGCCGCCGCCGGGCGCGTCGGAGACCGCGGCGCGCGGCGCCGTGTACGTCCGCGACCTCGTCGACCGCGGCGTCGTGTTCGTGTGCCGCCACGACCGCGCCTCGCGCGAGCTGCTGGTCATCACGCTGTGGGAGGACGACCGCTACGGCCGCCCGCGCGTCGACCAGCGCTTCACGGACGCGCTGAAGGAGACCGACCCGGCGCTCGTCGATCCCGGCCGCCGCTGGCGCGAGCGCCGCGACCGCGAGTAGCGTCCGCGGCTGTGGACACGGTCGTGCTCGCGATCCCGCTGGGGATCGCCATCGGCCTCGTCGTCGGCGCGATCGGTGGCGGCGGCGCGATCCTGGCGCTGCCGGTCCTCGTGTACATCCTCGGCGAGGAGGTCGGGCCCGCCGCCACCGCCTCGCTCGTCGTCGTCGCGATCGCCGCCGGAGTGGGGGCGGGCGTGTTCGCGGTGCGCGGTCACGTCTGCTGGCGGGTGGCGCTCACGTTCGTCGCGCCGGCCGCCGCCGCGTCCTTGGCCGGCAGCGCGCTGAGCACCGCCGTCAGCGGCGAGGCGCTGATCCTCGCGTTCGTGCCCGTGATGCTCGTGGCCGCGGCGGCGACGTGGCACCGTGGCGGCCGCTCCTCCGGCGATGAGGCGGGCGCCTGTCCCGACGTTCGCGCGGACGTCGTCGTCGTCGCGGGCACGGCCGTCGGCGTCCTGACCGGCTTCTTCGGCGTCGGCGGCGGCTTTCTGATCGTCCCGGTGCTGACGCTGTGGCTCGGGTTCGGCTTCCGCCGCGCCGTCGCGACGTCGCTCGTGATCATCACGATCACGGGCGCCGCCGCGCTCGCGAGCCACCTCGCGATCGGGTCGCCGATCGATGTCGCCGTCACGCTCGCGCTCGCCGTGTCGACCGGCTGCGGAGCGATCCTCGGCTCGCTCTACGCGCAACGCGTCCCGCAGGCGATGCTCGCCCGCGCGTTCGCGGTCCTCGTGGCGCTGCTGGCGCTGTTTCTGCTCGTCGACACCCTGCTGCTCGGGGGCCCGCCCAGTGCCTGATCTCTTCGCCCGCCGCGCGATGTATCAGGCGTGCGTCAGGCTGAACCGGGCGTGCAGGCGCCGCAGCGGCCGCGGCGCCCACCAGTTCCAGTCGCCCAACAGCCCCATGAGCGCCGGCACGAGGAGCGCCCGCACGATCGTCACGTCGATCAGCACCGCGGCGGCCTCGGCGAGCGCGATCTGCTTCATGAAGAACACCTTGCTCACGGCGAAGGCGAGAAAGACGATCGCGATCGCCAGCGCCGCCGCGCTGATCACCCGCGCCGTCTTGCCGATCCCGATGGCGACCGCCTCCTCGTTGCCCACGCCGAGGTCGTGCTGCTCCTTGATCCGCGCCATCACGAGGACGGCGTAGTCCGTCGCCAGCGCAAACGTGATCGCAAAGAGGAACGCCAGGCTCGTCACCTCGATCGCCGCCGGACCGGTGTAGGCGAACACGCCGTCGAGCAGGCCGTGCTGGAAGGCGAGCACGATGACCCCCAGCGATGCACCGAGCGTCAGCACGTTCATGATCAGCGTCTTGATCGGCAGGACGACCGAGCCGGTCAGCATGAAGAGCAACAGCAGCGTCGTGCCGGCGATGATGGCGGCGACGAGCGGAAGATGGTCGATCAGGCTCTCCTTCTCGTCGATGAAGCGGGCGGTGTTGCCGGAGACGAGCAGCTCGCCGCCGTCGGGCGCCGCCAGCGCGCGCATCGCCTGCACCGCGTCCTGGACCTCGTGCGACAGTGCCGGACCGGCGGGCGTGAAGTTGGCGAACGCCACGTTCGGCGTCGCGCGGAGAAACGGCGTGCCGCCCTCGATGCCGTCCAGCGCCGCCAGCCGCCGCTGCAGCGCCGCCAGCTCGGCCGGGCCCGCGTCTCCGCGCACCGTGACGGTGACCGCGAAGGCCGCGCCCCGCGAGTAGTTGTCGTCGATGTAGCGGTTGACGGCGTACGACGGCTGGCTGGGCGGCACGGCCTCCGCGCTCGGGCCGGTCAGCGTGGTCGACAGCAGCGGCGACGAGACCGCGAGCAGCAGCGCGGTACACGCGATCGCGACGACGAGCGGGCGGCGCATCACGGCCTTCGCGAGCCGGTACCACCCGCCGGACGCTTCCGACACGGCGGGGCCGCGGCGGACCGACAGCGCGTTGATGCGGGTCCCGAGCAGCGCGAGCATCGACGGGACGACGAGGATCGTCATCAGCGCCGAGAGCAGGCCGACGGCCGCCCCGGCGGCGCCGATCGAGTACAGGAAGCGCTGCGGCATGATGATCAGCGCCGCCAGCGCGACGGCGACCGTGAGGCCCGAGAACACGACGGCGCGGCCGGCCGTCTGCACCGTGCGCCGGTGCGCCTCCTCCGTCGCCCCGCCGGCGCGCTCGAGCTCCTCGCGGTAGCGCGACACCATCAGCAGCCCGTAGTCCACCGCCAGCCCGAGGCTCAGCGCCGTGGCGAGGTTGAGGGCGAACAGCGAGGTGTCGACGAGGCTCGACATGATCCGCAGCACGAGGTAGGTGCCGAGGATCGAGATCACGCCGAGCAGTAGCGGGATCGCGGCGGCGACCGCGCCGCGGAAGACGAGCAGCAGCAGGATGGTGAGGATCGGAAACGCGATGAGCTCGGCCCGCGTGAGGTCCTCGCGCGTCTCGTCGTTGACCTCGTTGAAGCTGACGGCGAAGCCGCCCATGCTGACGTCGAGCGGGCTCTCGCCGATCCGCTGCCGGGCCTCCTCGGCCGCCTCGCCGCCGTCGCTCTCGACGTCGCGGCTCGACAGCCCCGCGGCGAGCACGAGCGAGCGCCCGTCGCGGCCGATCAGCGCCTCGCCCGTGCGGCGGTCGCGCAGCGGGTTGACGACGTTGCCGACGTGGCGCGTGTCGGCCAGCGCGCCGGCGACGCGATCGACCTCGCGCCGCACCGCCGGGTTGGCGACGTCGAGTCGCCCGCCGTCGCGTTCGCGCACGAGCACCACGATCGCCGGCGTCGGGTCGTAGCCGAGCTCGTCGTGCAGCAGCGCCGTCGCCCGTTCGCTCTGCGACGCCGCGTCGGTGAAGCCGGCGGCCTTCAGGTGGTCCTCGACGTCGTAGCCGAAGCCGCCGGCCAGAAGGACGAACACCCCGACGAGGGCGAGGACGAGCTTCGGGCGCTCCCAGGTGAGTTTGGCGATCCGATCGAGCACGGCGAGGCGCAGCCTACGTGGGGGCGCCGCCGGCTGCCCGCCGCGCGAGCGCCCGCAGCAGGTCACGGCGTATGAGCCCGGAGCCGGCGCGGATCAGCAGCCAGTAGAGGCCGAATTTTGCGCGCGTCCGCGCGTCTGTGGCGGTGACCCGCGTCTCGGTGCACACGCGCGTGCCCGCCCGGTCGGGCTCGAGGACGAAGTCCATCCCGGCCTTGACCCAGCCCGGCCGGGCGAACGCGCGCAGTTGCGCCGCATCGAGCGCCGGCGGCGCGTCGCCGCCGGTGAGCTTCCATGGCTGCAGCACGCCGCCGGCCACCACAGAGCGGCCGGGATCGCTGTCGAGGACCGGCACCGGGCCCTCCTCGAGCAGCCGAGCCGACGCCATTCGCGACTCGTGCCCGGCGAGGCGGCCCGGCAGCAGCCGGATCCCCATCAGCGTGCGCGAGATCTGCCCGTCGGCGAGGCGGATCTCCAGCAGCGCCGCCCAGACCGCGGCGGGTGGGGCGGCGATCCTCAGCTCGTGGCGCTCGCTGAACTGCGGGGCGGGGAGGATGTCGTCGAGGGTCAGTGCCATGCCGCTGCGCGCCACCATACTGTGGGGTACGGACCGCCCGTACCGTACAGTATGGGCGTGAGCTTGTCACGAGAGGATTGGGCTCAGGCGGCGCTCGAGGCGCTGGCAGAGGACGGGCTCGCCGCGGTGGCGATCGATCCGCTTGCGCGCCGGCTGCGCGCCACCAAGGGCAGCTTCTACTGGCACTTCGCCAACCGCGACGAGCTGATCGCCGCGGCCCTGGAGCTCTGGGAGCGGCGCGATACGATCGAGGTCATCGAGGCGCTCGAGGCGCTGTCGGACCCGCGCGACCGGCTGCGCGCGCTCGGCTATCGCGCGTTCGGTCCGGCCGTGCGCGGCACCGATCCGCAGGCCGGCGTGCTCGCGGCCGCCTCGGACCCGCGCGTCGCGCCGGTGCTCGAGCGCGTTACGCGCGCCCGGCTGGCCACGCTCGGGCGCATGTACCGCGACGCGGGCCTCGACGCGGCCGGGGCGCAGCGCTACGCGCGCCTCGCCTACGCGCTGTACGTCGGCGCCAACGACCTGCGCCGCGCGGTCCCCGGCGAGCCCGGCGAGGCCGAGCTCGAGGCCGAGATCGAGCTCATGGTCGAGACGTTGCGCCCGCGGGTGGCGCCGGCGCGCTCGTAGCGGTCAGCCTTCTGCGACGAGCTCCGCCAGGCGCGTGTAGCGCCGGCGGGCGTCGCTGCGACCGACCGCGAGCGCCAGCGCCGCGCGCTCGCCGACGACGACGCAGACGTCCTGCGCCCGGGTCACCGCCGTGTACACGAGGTTGCGGGTGAGCATGATCTGGTGGCCGCGGAAGACCGGCACGACGATCGCTCGCGCCTGCGAGCCCTGCGCCTTGTGGACGGTGGCCGCGTAGGCCAGCCGCAGCGTGTCGAGGGCGTCGACCGGCAACGAGACCCGGCGCCCGTCCTCGCCGCCGAACAGCACCCGGTCGCGCTGGTCGTCGTGGTGCAGCAGCACGCCGCGCTCGCCGTTGAAGAGATCGTGCTCGTAGGAGTTGCGCGTCTGCATGACCTTGTCGCCGACGCGCAGGCCGGTGCCGGCGATCGCCTTGCCGTCGGGGTTCAGCCGCGCGCGCAGCTCGGCGTTCAGCGCATCGATCCCCAACGGGCCCTTGTGCATCGGCGCGAGCACCTGGACGTCGGCCGCGGGGTCGAGCCCGTAATGCGAGGGCAGCCGCGTCGCCGCGAGCTCGCAGACCTCGGCGAAGATCGCCTGCGGGCCGTCGCGCATGATGAGAAAGAAGTCGCGCACGTCGTCGGGCCCCGCCGCGGCGTCGGGCACCTCGCCGCCGTTGATCGCGTGCGCCGCACGCACGATCAGCGAGCGCGCCGCCTGGCGGAAGACCTCGGTCAGCCGCGTCGCCGGCACGGCTCTGGCCGCGCCCGCGGCGGCGCCGTCGGCGTGCGCTTCGAGCTCGAGCAGATCCTCGAGCACGCGACCCGGCCCGACCGGCGCGAGCTGATCGACGTCGCCGACGAGCAGCACGTGGGTGCGCGGGCCGACCGCCGCGAGCAGCGCCTCGGCGAGGTGAACCGACAGCATCGACGCTTCGTCGACGATGAGCACGTCGCAACCCTCGATCGGATGCGAGGCGTCGCGCGTGAACCCCATGTCGGGCGCCCACTCCAGCAGCCGGTGGATCGTCGTGGCGTCGACGCCGGTCAGCTCGCTCAGCCGCCGCGCGGCCTTGCCGGTCGGCGCGCAGAGCCGGGCACTCTTGCGCTGCGCCTTGAGCAGATCGACCAGGGTGCGCATCGTCGCGCTCTTGCCGGTGCCCGGCCCGCCCGTGAGGATCGACAGGCGATGCTCGAGCGCCTGCGTCACCCCGCGCCATTGATCGTGGCTGGGGACGAACGACCCGCTCGTGGGCCGCTGCACATCGCGCAGCGCGAGCGCGGGCTCGTCGTCGAGCAGGCGGCGCACATGTCCGGCGAGGCGCTGCTCGACCGCATGCAGCCGAGCCTCGCTGACCCGCGCGCGGTCGTCGACGACGACCCGGCCGCGCGCGGCGAGCGCGTCGATCGCGCCGTCGGCGTCGACGTTGCCGCCGAGCAGGCGCGCCGCCCGCGCGGCGAGCTGCGGGCGGGGGAGATGACAGTGACCGTCGGCCTGCGCCTGGTCGAGCGCGTGCAGCACGCCCGCCGCCAGCCGGTCCGGTGCGTCCAGCGGCGTGTCGAGCGCGCGGGCGAGCGCGTCGGCGGTCGCGAAGCCGATCCCGTCGAGCTCGCAGATCACGTACGGCTCGCGCTGCAGCCGGGCGATCGATCCGGCGCCGAAGTGGCGCGCGATCCGGCCCGCCGCGGCGGCGTCGACGCCGTGCGTGTCGAGAAACAGGCGCAGCTCGCGCAGCTGTCGCTGGTCGCGCCAGGACTGCACCGCTCCGCCGAGGCGGCGTGCGCCGATGCCCGGCACGCCGCGCAGCACGCCCTCGGGGTCGCGGTCGATCGCGGCCAGCACCTCGCCCGCGCCGTAGCGATCGACGAGCAGCGCGGCGCCGCGCGGGCCGATGTGCTTGACGGACACGAGGTAGGACGCGACGGCCGCGTCGCTGACGGGCTCCAGGATCCGCACCCGCTCGACGCTGAACTGCCAGCCATGGCGCGGGTGGCAGCGCCAGCCGCCGCCGGCGGCGACCGACTCCCCCTCGCGGACGTGGCCGAGCGCGCCGACGAGCACGACCTCCTCACCATCGTCGGAGACAGCGTCGAGCACGGCGAAGTCGCCGTCGGGAACGTTCCAGCGCACGCCCATCACCTCCGCGACCAGCTCGCCGGCCGCGGGATCGCGGGGAGAGGCGTCCTGCGCGTGGGCGGGCATGGACGCAGTGTGCCACGCGCCCTTGACGAGCCCGGGTGATCGGTGTATCTACACCTGATGCATTACATGACCCCGGAGGAGCTCGCGGTCTGCTGGCAGGTCCGGCGCACGTGCGCGTGCGACCAGCTGCGCCGTGTCGCGCGCGGAGTCACCCAGGTCTACGACGACGCCGTGCTGCCGAGCGGCCTGCGGATCACGCAGCTGGCGATCTTCGTCGGCCTCTCGACCGAAGGCGACCTGCCGCTGACCGTGCTCGCCGACGGTCTCGGGCTCGATCGCACGACGCTCACGCGCAACCTCAAGGTGCTGGAGGATCGCGGGCTGATCCGCACGTACCAGCACGCGGACGACGCCCGCGTGCGGATGGTCGCGATGACGCTCGAGGGGTCGAGGCGGCTGAGCGCCGCGCTCAAGCTGTGGGGGGAAGTCCAGGAGTTGGTCGAGGCGCGCTTCGGGCGCGACCGGCTGGTGGCGCTCGAGGACGAGCTGGCCGCGTTCTCCAGGGCGCTGGACGCCTGAGCAGGTAGGTGGCGCGGAGAGCCCGAGCCGCCCGGCCGCGTCGTTCGATCAAGACGTGTCGCGACACCGACAGGAGAGCGAACCATGGTCTCGACCCCCGTATCAGTCGCCGCAGTGATCGCCGACGCGGGGCTGGCCGCCCTGCTGGTGGCCGGCCTTGCCTACGTCGCCCGCGCCGAACGACGCCCGCGCGTCCTGTGGATCGGGGGCGCCGCCGTGCTCGGCTGGTTCGGCCTCGTCCTGGCGCTCGCGAAGTCGGGGTTCTTCGAGTCGACGGCGGCGACGACGATGCCGCCGCCGATCGGGCCGGCGATCCTGATCCCGACCGTCGTCGGCTGCGCGCTCGTCGCGCTCGCGCCGGTGCGCAGGCTGATCGCCCGGGTGCCGCTGCACTGGCTCGTCGGCGTTCAGGTCTACCGCATCGTCGGCGGGCTGTTCCTCATCGCGTGGCTGCAGGACGACCTGCCCGCCGAGTTCGCGCTGCCCGCCGGGATCGGCGACGTCACGGTCGGCATCCTCGCCCCGTTCGTCGCCCTGCTCGTCGTGCGGCGCGGCGTCGAACGGGCGTGGCCTGCCGTCGTCGCCTGGTGCGCGCTGGGCATCACGGACCTCGTCGTCGCCGTCACATGCGGCTTCCTCACGGCGCCGAGCACGTTTCAGCAGCTCGCGCTCGACGATCCCAACGCCGCGATCACGAGCTACCCGCTCGTCCTCGTCCCGGCGTTCGCGGTGCCGGTCTCGATCGTCCTGCACGTGTGCGTCCTGGCGCGGTTGAGCACGCGCGCGCAGCAGGCGCCGCGGGCACGGCTGGCCTGACCGCGCCCGTCAAGGTCCGCACGGGCTGCGATACCTTGGGGGTGTGCCCGAGCTGGGAGCCATCCTCACCGCCGTCGTGCCCCCGTTCGACGACGACGGCGCCGTCGACGAGCAGGCGCTCGTCGACCTCATGCGCCACCTCGCCGGCCACGGCTCGGACGGCTTCGTCGTGTGCGGCACGACCGGCGAGTCGGCCACGCTGGACGACGAGGAGCACCTGCGCGTCATCGAGATCGCGGTCGAGAACAGGCCGGCCGGAGCGACGATCGTCGCCGGCGTCGGCTCCAACGACACGCGCCACGCCGTCACGCTGACGGCCGGCGCCTGCGAGCGCGGCGCCGACGCGCTTCTGTCGGTCAA